>CACYNF010000082.1 GCA_902775595.1 uncultured bacterium
AGGAGAAAGACGCGGTGGAATATTGCGGGAAGGCGGAAATGGCAGGGAAATGCAAGTTCGTTCCCGCATCCGGCGCCGCCTCCAGGATGTTCAAGGATATATTCGCCGGACTCTCGGAACTTGAGGGGGGCAAAGACGTTGCACCCGGCTCTGCCGTCGACAGGCTTTCTTCTTCCATAGAGAAATTCGCCTTCTATACTCCGGAACTGTTCGGAAAACCTGAGGATTCCATGGAGTACAGGAAGTCCGTGGCATCGAAGGTGCTCACTGACGAGGGACTCGTCGCGGCGTCGCTCACGAACGGCATACTCTTCACGGACGAAACGGCGGCGAAGCTCGCGGACGCGGGGCTCAGGATGATATCGCTCCACATACAGAAGGGCCAGACACGTCCCGATGTCAGAAACGGCGACTTTCGCGGGCTTCTGCGCGAGAAGGGCGAAATGGCGCGCAGGCACGGAATATTCCCCGCGATGGTCGAAACGGTCAAGGCGGATGACCGCGTGGGATTTTGCGAGATGGCGCGGTTCTTCCGCGAGACGCCGGCGTTCGAGTATGCGCTTGTCACGGTCGCGGGGGATTTCGCCGAGATAAGGTCGGATGTCGCGCATCCGGACGTGCCGGTCGAGACTATGCTCGCGGCGCTCGACGCGGAGGGGTTCTCGCCTGCGGTGTTCGTCGGCGGAAGGTACCGCCGCAAAGTGCCGCGCTGGTACATCTTCCAGAGCGTCCAGGCAATCGACCGCGACGGACGCGAGATGGCGTGGAACAGGACGCGTCCCGGCCTTGTCGAGCGCGCCTTTTTATGGGGGTATGCGCTTCTCTGCCGCAAGTCGCTGCATTGGGTGCCGACGATGTCGGCAAAGCTCAAGGCGAGGCTTCTCGTGAACGGACTCGCCGGCGGACGCCTTTCGACGTTCCTCTTTGCGCTCCGCGCGATTGTGCGTGGATGGTCCGTCCTCGAGAAGCACATCATCGTTCAGCTTCCGCCGCATTCCCTGGGCGACGGACGCATCGAGTGCTGCGACAACTGTCCGGACGCGACTGTTCGCAACGGGCGCCTCCATCCCGTCTGCCTCGGCGACATCGTAGAGGAGGCGCCGCTGTGATGCGAGCGCGGATGTATCGTCCGTCGGACGAGGCAGACCTCGTGCGGCTCGCCTCCGCCGCGATGCCCGGCTGGGCGCGGCTAAGGTACGACTACGCCGCGGGCTATGCGGCGGCGGAAGCGCTGAAGGGCGCATGCGAGATCGTCGTAGTCGAAGACGGAGAAGGCCGCATGGCAGGATGCGGCACGCGCGCGACGCGGCGCCTCTACCTCGACGGAGCGCCGCAGGACGTCGGCTATCTGAGCGGCTTAAGAAGCTTTCCCGACGCGCGGCGCGGATGGGGGCTCTTCCGAGGCTTTAAGGCCATCGCAGAACTTGAGGCCGCCGCGCCGAACGCGCTGACCTTTACGACGATTCTCGACGACAACGCGGAGGCGCGAGAGCTGCTGACGTCGGGACGCGCAGGGCTGCCGAAATACTCACCCCGCGGAAGGGTCGTTACGTATGCGCTCGCCCCGCGCAGCGGACCGGACCCCGAAAGGGCGTCGTTCGACGAGCTGGAAGAATTCTACGCACGGGAATCTCCAAGGAAGCAGCTCTTCCCCGTCTTCGGCAAGACGCTCCCTCCCGGACTTTCGGCTGACGACTTCTTCGTCGTGCGGCGCGGCGGACGCGTTGCGGCGGCGGGTGCGGTGTGGAACCACGGCGAGAGGCGGCGAATATTCGTCGACGGGTATATGCTTCGCCTGCGCGTGCTGCGTCCTTTCCTCAATGTGCTGTTCAGGTTTTCCAACTGTCCGTTGCTTCCTTCGCCTGGAAGCGAGTTCGCGTGCTCGTATCTCGCCTACGCGCTTGCCGAGAACGACGATCCGACGCTCTTTGCCGGGCTCGTCGAAGCGGCGCGGCACATCTGCCGCGGACGGAACCTCGTCCTCTCACTGCATTCCCACGACCCGCTCACCCGCGTCGCGGCAAAGTTCGGCGGCTGGCGCTACCGGAGCGATTTCCTTACCGTCGAGTTCGCAGGACGCCCGCGCGACCTTCGCGGCATTCCCTACATAGAGTCCGGCGCGTTGTGAATGTGGGAATAATTCCCGCTCGGTAAATTTCCCGGCGTCCTCACTCAAACAATCGCATAATATCCCTATCGGTAAAGTTGCACTTGAAATCGAAAGTGAAACTTTGGTAAAATACCGCTCGGTAAATTAAGGAGAGGTTTATGACGGCAAAGGAACTTGGAACGATTATCCAGAAAACGCGCAAGGCGCAGGGAATGACACAGCCGCAGTTGGCAATGGCGTGCGGCACGGGTATTCGCTTCATAGTTGACCTTGAGGCGGGCAAGGAGACTTGTCAGCTAGGCAAGGCGCTTCTTGTAGCGCAGATGCTTGGATTGAATATCGGGGTCGCGGGGCAACAGTAATATGGGTGCAGACGTATGGAAGAAGCACAAATCAAGCGTAGCCTCGACATATTCTGGAATGGCAGGATCGTTGGACGCTACGATCTTCTTGACGACGGCTCGGAGCTGTTTTCATACGATGGCAGCTATCTTGAATCCGCCGATGCTGTGTCAATATCCCATTCACTGCCGCTTCGGGCCGATCCGTATGGCAAGCGACAATTGCGTCCGTTTTTCGCGGGGCTTTTGCCGGAGGAGTCGCAGCGCCAGCGCATTGCGGCATACCTTGGTCTTGCCGAGAGCGACGACTTTTCGATGCTTGAGGCGATAGGCGGCGAGTGCGCGGGTGCGCTTGAAATCATACCGCATGGGAAGTCGCCGCACGGGAATACCGACGCGCTTTCGCCTTGCGATGACCATCGTCTTTTGGAAATCGTGAAGTCGCTGCCCTACCGACCGATGCTTGCTGGAGAGACGGGGCTGAGGCTTTCTCTTGCCGGTGCGCAGAGCAAGCTCCCTGTCGTCTTTAGAGACGGTCACTTCTATCTGCCGGAAAACGGAACGCCATCGACGCACATACTCAAGCCGGAGCTGTCTGAATGGTTCAAGGGGATCGTCGCCAACGAGCATTGCTGTATGACGCTTGCCAGGGCGATAGGTATCCCCGCCGCCGAGACGAAAAGAATTGATGTTGGCGACATACCGTGCCTGCTGGTGACTCGCTATGACCGCGCTGTGGATTCGCGTTCCGGAGTGGTGCGACGGATTCATCAGGAGGACTTCTGTCAGGCCCTTGGAAGAGCGCCGGAGCAGAAGTACCAGTCTGACGGCGGTCCTCTTGCGCGCGAAATCGTGCGGCTCATTCGGGACGGGTGGTCGACAACGCCCGCAAAAGACATACTTGCGTTCGTCGATCTTGTCGTGTTCAACGCAATCATAGGCAACGCAGACGCGCACGGCAAGAACTACTCGATGCTATACGATGGGAGGATCCGCCGCCTTGCGCCCGGCTACGATCTTGTTTCGACAGTGTTTTGGCCGGCGCTTGCATCCGCGCCAGCCATGAAAATCGGCGGCAGCGACTCGATCAATTCAATCCTGTCTGGACATTGGCGAAAGTTCGCGCAGGAAACGGGAGTATCTTTTGCAGCCCTGCGGTCGCGCATAAAGCACCTTTGCACGGCCGTGGCGTCGCAGACCTCTGATGCACTCGGCCTTCCGCAGGAATGCGAATGCGTGCTTGCAATAGTCAGGGAGCGGGCCGAAAGATTGAAGATATGTTCGGAGTGAGTTGCGAGGACAAGTCAACCAAGGCAAGAAAATCGCTGTGAGCGAAATGGTTAGAGTCGGGATATGGGCTGTGGGGCGGCTGTCGCAGGATGACCGCGAGGGGATGGAGCAGCTGTACCGCGAGTACTACGAAGGCGCGAACGAAGGCGACTTCGCGCGCGACCTCGCGGAGAAGGATTGGGCGATCGTGCTCAGGGACGCGGAGGGCGTTCGTGGTTTCTCGACGATGAAGCTCGTGCGCGTGGAGGAGACGAACGTCCTCTTCAGCGGCGACACGGTGGTGGACGAGGCGTGCCGCTCGCAGACCGGGCTCGCCGGCGCGTTCGGACACGTCATGCGCCATCTCGCCGAGACAGGCGTCGAAGATCCGCACTGGTTCCTCATTTGCAAGGGCGCGCGCACATATCGCTTCCTGCCGACGTTCTTCCGTCGCTATGTGCCAGGCCCACGCGAGGACGCTGAGCTCGCAGAGCGCCTCCGCCGCGTCGCCTCCGCGATGTATCCGCGCGAATACGACCCCGCTACAGGCGTGCTGCGCTTCGGTGCGGGGAAGGACAGGCTTAAGGGCGACGCGCTCCGCATGGACCGCGAGTCGGTGAGGTTTCGCGCATTGAACCCGGACTGGGTGCGCGGCGACGAACTCTGCTGCATGGCGCCGCTCGCGCTCTCAAACCTGAACCGCCTCGGCGAACGCGTGATCGCCGACACGAACCCGGAGTGGCACCTCTGATGCGCGTCCTCCTCGCCAACATCGCGTGGTTCCTCTCGACGCTTCCCGACGCCGTGCGCTTCGCGCTCGCGCTGCGCGACCCGGCGAAGGCGCAGGCGAAAGCGACCGCGCGGCGACGTCCGACGCGCCCCGAGGACGTCATCCTCGAGGAGCCGACGAGCGGCACAACTGGCGGGACGAAGTGGATTCCGTACACAGAGCAGCTGCGGCGAGAGTTCATGCGCGCGGTCAATCCGTGGATGGCGTCGATATACCTTCGCCACCCCGGGCTCCTTTTCTGCACGCACTACTGGAGCGTCTCGCCGTACACGGAGGTGCGACAGCCGAAGGACGGTCCGCGCCGCGGCTTTGCGGAGGACCGCGAATATCTTGGACCCGTACGCGCGCGCCTCGTCGCCGCGCTTTTCCCCGTATCCGCCGCGGTGGCGGAGGAGCGCGATCCCGAGCGGCACATGATGAAGACGGCGCGTGCGCTCGCGGCGTCGCGCAGACTCGGGCTCGTCTCGGTGTGGCATCCCTCGGCGTTCCTACGGCTCCTCGACTTCATGTCCGAACGCGCGGACGAGGTGTCGGACGATCCGCGCGTGCGGCGGCTTCTCGCCGCGCGGGACTTCCGCGGCGTGTGGCCGCGCCTGAAGCTGATCAGCTGCTGGGACGCGGCGTTTGCCGCTTTGGACGCGGAGAAGGTGCGCGCGGCGTTTCCGGGCGTCGAGGTGGAGGGGAAGGGTCTGATGGCCACGGAGGGCGTGGTGACTGTTCCGTGGTTCGGACGCCGCGTCGCCGCGGTTACGTCGCATTCGCTTTCCTTCGAGCGCGTGGACGAGGCGAGCGGCGAGCCCGTCGAGGGGACTGCGCTCGGCGTGGAGCGGCTTGAGAAGGGGAAGCGCTACGGCGTCGTGCTCACGACGGGAAACGGATTCACGGACTACAGGCTCGGGGATGTCGTGGAATGCACGGGCTTCGTCGCGAAGACGCCGCGGCTCGAGTTTTGCCACCGGGCGGGCGGAACGATCGACATGCACGGCGATAAGATGCATCCGGCCTTTGTGGCCGAGGTGATTTCGAAGCTCTCCGGGCGCTTCGGACGCGCCGCCTTCGCTATGCTCGTCCCGCGGCAGGACCGCCGCGGATACCGCCTTCTGTGGGAGCCGGAAGACGGGAGGCTTCCGGAGGCGGAGGAGGTCGAGGGGCTTCTCCGGGCCAACTACCACTACGCCCACGCCGTGAACCTCGGGCAGCTCGAGCCTGTCGCGGTGGAGGAGGTGAAGGACGGACTCGGCAGATGGTGCGCCGCGGCAGATGTGCCGCGCGCCGCCGCTAAGCCTCCAAGCCTCGGAAATCTTGACTAAATTTTAGAGGATTAAATTCTGACTGAGGCGCGGCGGCGCGTTTTGGTATAATATGCGTTGAAACGGAAGCAAGGAATCGTCTCGAATGAAAACATACGTCTGTGGACACAGGAATCCTGACGTCGACTCGGTCATGAGCGCGTATGCGCTTGCCGACTTGAGGCGGCGCACCGGGATGAGCGACGTCGAGGCGATATGCGCGGGGCGACTTCCGCCGCGTGCAAAGTGGGTGTTCGAGCATTTTCATCTCAAGGGCGTCCGGCCGAAGCGCGACGTCTATGTGCGAGTCAGGGATCTCGTCGATACGTCTGTCCCCATGATCGACGCCGGTCAGTCGCTTGTCGACGCGCTTAGGGCGCTCGAAAAGTCCGGCGAGTCGTCGCTTCCGGTGAAGGACGCGGCCGGGAAGTTCGTCGGGATGCTCTCGCCCGCAAAGCTTCTCTCGCTCTTCATCGAAAAGGCCGATCTTTCGATACCCGTCGGGAAGGCGCCGCTTCACCAGTGCAGCCAGGTCCTCTCCGAAAACGACCGTGTCCACGACATACGCGCCGCCGCCGTCCGCAATGCGCACAACCATTTTCCCGTTGTGGACGACAAGGGTGTTCTCGTAGGCACAGTCCTAAAGCGCGCGTTTGCGGAACCGCCGCCGGCGAGGATGATTCTCGTCGACCACAACGAGACGGAGCAGGGCATCCCCGGGCTTGAAGAAATCCCCGTTGTTGAAGTCGTCGACCACCACAGGATTTCGTTCGCGGCGACGAAGGACCCTATCAAGTACACGGCAGACGTCGTGGGCTCGACTTGCACGCTCGTCGCGCGGATGTTCCGCGGCGCAGGCGAACGGCCTACGAAGGAGGTCGCGGGAGTTCTCATCGCGGGGATCGTCTCCGACACGCTCCTTTTCCAGTCGCCCACGACGACCGACGACGACCGGGCGATGTGCGCCTGGCTAGAAAAGCTCTGCGGCGAATCCGCCGCGTCGATAATGGAAGGGCTGATGTCCGTCGCCTCTCCGCTCACGTCGATGTCCGCCGACGAAGCGGTAGCGGCCGACGCGAAGCTATATAGCGAAGCGGGCAAGAAGTTCATTCTCGCTCAGATAGAGGAGTCGCATCTCGCCGTATTCCACCGCCACATGGCGGAGCTTGCCGCGGCGCTTGAGAAGACGAAGAAGGAAAACGGCCTCGACTTTGCGGCGCTTATGGTGACCGATCCCGTGCGCGGCAATTCCGAGCTTCTCTTCAAGGGCGACGAGGCAGTTCGCCGCGCGCTTCCCTATCGCCGCGCTGAGTCTGGCGTCCTCCTGATGCCCGGTGTGCTCTCGCGCAAGAAACAGCTTCTTCCCGAAGTGCTTGCTGCACTTGCATAACATGTGGAGGTTCAATTGCGAAACTTTTCGTTGAGCCGTGTAGAACATGTAGATCGTGTAGAATTTCTGCATGTTCTACATGTTCTGCATGGTTAATTCGGAAAAAAGAGTTTAAACATATAGGAGACAAAAATGAGATCATGCAAGGAAATGCGTCAGGATGCATGGAACATTTTGACTGGTTCTAAGTGGGGATGGAAAATACTTCTTAACGGCATAGTACTGTATGCGATTCTGCTCGCCGTCATGCTCGGGCTCAATTTCATCTTCGAGGCCGCCGGCATCCAGACCTTTGAGTCGTTCAGGGAGGCGCAGCGTGAGGCCCAGCGATCGGGAGTTACACTCACCATCGCTTCTGGCTACGAATTCCTGCGGATGACGTTTGCGAGCGGCTTTTCGACGTTTGTCGAGTATCTCTTTCAGGGCATTGTCGTATTCGGCCTCGTCACAACGCTTGTCAAGTGCATCAAGGACGATCCCAATGGCTGGTTTACCAGCGCCTTCGGTGGTTTCAAACGCCCGTTCGATCTCTTGTGGATTACTCTCCTACTAGGGATCAAGGTCGTCGCCTGGGCTCTTATCTTCGCCTTTGTCGGTGGTTTTATCGGTGGTATCGTTTCGGCCGTCCTTCGGGTGTGTGGCGCGGTGACTGAAAAGCAGATGGGAGTATTGCTCGGCTGCATGTGCGGCATCCCCGCCTGCATCGCCGCCATCATCGCAAGCTTCCGCTATATGCTAACATGGTATGTCAAGGTAGAGAATGTTGAGGTTGGTGCAAATGCCTGCATCAAGCGGAGCTGTGAATTGATGTACGGTCGCAAGTGGAAGCTTTTCTTCTTCTGGCTGTCCTACATCGGGTGGTACATTCTTTTGATCGCGCCTCTTGCCATTGCATCAGGCGTTACGGGCGCCTTGTCGGCTGCAGGCGCTGGAGCAAGCGAAGACGCAACGGCAGCTGCAGCTGACGAATCGTATTCTGTCGTCATGATCGGCGCACTTGTCGTAACGATTTTGATTGGTGTATTTGTCGTTCTTTACACCGCAATCGGACAGGCAGTATTCTACCGTGACGCTAAGGCCGAAGTCGACGCAACGAAAGAAGCCGATCCGTCGGAAGGCGTGTCTGCATGAGCGACGGCATCAACAGGCGGACTGTCGTCCTTGCGACGATGATGTTCCTCGAGTATATGGCCATGCCAGTGTGGTTTGTGCCAATGCTCCCCTACGTCAAGTCGCTGCAGGGTGGCGAGAACTGGACTCTTTGGTGCGGTCTCATCATGGGCATCGGCACTTTCGCGTCTCCCCTCGTCGGCATGTTCGCAGACCGTTGTCTCAACGCCGAGCGCGTGCTCGCGATATGCTACTTCTCCTCTGCGGCGCTGCTCGCTGGGGCGTTCTTCGTGACTTCGCCTGCGCTTCTCTTCGTCATGCTCCTCTTCGTGATGTTCTTCTACATGCCGACATGGGCGCTCACGGCGACTGTCGCGATGGCCCATGCGAGCAAGGACGCCTTCCCGCGAATACGCATATTCGGAACGCTTGGCTGGATAGCCTCGTGCGTCTTTTCGCTCGCCGCAGCGGCGGCAGGATTCAAGACATTCGACTCTTCGCCGTGGATATTCGCGGGAGGCGCGGCTGTGACGTTCGCCGCCGGTCTTTTTTCCTTTGTCCTCCCGAGGACGGCTCCGCAGGCGAGGGGAACGCCGATATCGGTAGGCGACGCGCTTGGGCTTGGCGCGCTCGTCCTTCTGCGCGACAGGGCGTTCCGCTCGTTTGCGATAATCCTCCTGCTCGCGATGATTCCGTTCCAGTGGTACAACGTCTACTGCGCCGCTTACCTTAAGGATTCCGGCTACCAGTATCTCACTACGACGATGAACATCGGCCAGGTCGGGGAGATCGTGTTCATGCTTCTCGTGCCTCTCATCTTCAGGTGGATCGGCTACAGGCGCTCTCTTGCCGTCGCGCTCGTTGTCCTCGCGCTTCGCAACGTCTTCTTCGCGATTTCCTCCGCATACGGCTTTGCCGCGCTCGACTTTTGCGGTATCGTCGTCCACGGCCTCATCTTCGGCCTTCTCGTAGTCGGCGCGCAGATGTACGTCGACGAGGTCGCCCCGCCAATGCTGCGCAACCAGGCCCAGGGGCTCGTGAACCTCATTCTCGCAGGCGTCGGCGTCTTCGCCTCGAACTTCCTTTTCGACGCGATTCTCACCTCGTCTTCACCCACGCCGTGGACGACCGCGTATCTTGTCGCCGTTGCGATCTCGCTCGCCACCGCCGTCTACGGACTTGCGACAGCCAAATCCTCCAAGTGAGTCAGCCCCGATTTGGTATAATATACGCCGATGAAGAACTTCTGTGTTTTTGTCGCGTCGGGCTTCGGTCTTGGCCTCGTCGCGCCGTTTGCGCCGGGGACCTTTGGGTCGCTTCCCGGCGTCGCCCTCGCATATGCCGTCTCCGCGCTTCCGCTGTGGCTCCAGATGCCAGCATGCCTCGGCTTCACGCTTCTCGCAATTCCGTTCTGCGATGTCGCGGAACGTCATTTCGGAATCAAGGACGACGGCCGCATCACGGCCGACGAATGGATGCTTTATCCAATCGCCCTCATCGGGATTCCGATTCTCGATCTTCCGTGGTGGACGATGATCGTCTTCTTCTGCATCGTCCGCGCCGTCGACATCGTCAAGCCCTGGCCTTGCCGCGGTCTCCAGTCGATCCCCGGCGGGCGCGGCATCGTCGTCGACGATTTCTTCGCGAACCTCTATTCGCTCGCGCTCAACTGGGTCGTCTACATTCTCTTCTTTGCCAAACTATGCACCGCGAATTGACTGGCGAAGCGCCCGGGGCGCACATAATCCGCGTAACGGATCCCTGCAGGCCTCTTGAGATCGACCTTTCGCGTCCTCTTGAGATCGAGGTCGGCTGCGGGAAGGGCCAGTTCCTGACGCGCCGCGCCGCGGAAAACCCCGACTGCGACTTCCTCGGCATCGAGCGCATGCTCGAGCGCGTGCGGCTTTTCGACGGCAAGTGCCGCAGGGCGAATCTCGCGAACGCGAAGGTACTGCGGCTTGAAGCGCTTTATACGTTCCACTATCTTCTTCCCGCGCACCACGCGCGCACTGTCTACGTGTTCTTCCCCGATCCGTGGCCGAAGAAGAAGCACCATTCGCATCGGCTTTTCGGGCCGCTCTTTCGCAACGCCCTCTGGAAACGCCTTGAGGTCGGCGGCAAGCTCGAGTTCGCGACAGACCACAAGGAGTATTTCGACGAAGTGTGCGAGGGTTTTGCGACTGACGCACGCTTTGAGCGCGTCGAGCCGATGCCGCGCCCGAAGGAAGTGTGGACCGAGTTCGAGACGATGTTCCGCGAACAGGGACTCCCGATTTATTCCGCCGCATGGAAATCTCTTCCCGGCGACGATGCGCCGCTCGCGCCGCTGACAATCCCGCCAGAGGCCGAGCCGCGCGAGGGAATCGTCCGCCGAACCTAACACCTCTGCTGCTCTGCGTCTTTGCGTCTCTGCGTTAAAAATTTTATCTTAAAAATATACTTCTGCAATTTCCAATGAATGCTGAAATACTAAACCGCATGGTGACGGAGGTCAGGGCGAACGCCCGCCAGATCTCCGCAGTCGAAAAGCTTCTTGCCGAAGGGAATACGATTCCGTTTATCGCGCGCTACCGCAAGGAAGCGCACGGAAACCTCGACGAAGTCGCGATAGGAAAGATCAAGGACCGGCTCGAGTACTACACCGAGCTCGAGGCCCGCAAGGAGACTGTCCTCAAGTCTATCGACGAGCAGGGCAAGCTCACTGACGAACTTCGCGCCGCAATTGCCGGATGTTTTGTTAAGTCTCGCCTCGAGGACATCTACCAGCCCTACAAGCCGAAGCGCCGCACCCGCGCGCAGGTCGCGAAGGAGAAGGGCTACGAGCCGCTCGCGGATGCAATCTGGGAAGGGCGCTCGCTCGAGTGGAACGGTGCCGCGCCTACGGACGAGGATCTTCAGTTCGCGCGCGACATCATCGCCGAGCGCATCGCCGACAATGCCGACGTGCGCGGTTTCGTGCGTACGGAATTCGCGCGCCGTTCCAAGGTGAAGAGCGAAGTCGCGAGCCCCGCGCCGAAAGAGCCGACGAAGTTCGAGCAGTACTACGACTTCGAGGAGCCCATCGCGACGATTCCCTCGCACCGCTATCTCGCGATTCGCCGCGGCCAGAAGGAAGGCGTCCTGTGGGTCAAGCTCGTTCTCGACGAAGATCCCGTCGTCGAGCGCATCGTGGAAATGGTGTCGGCGGTTCGCGGCGCGCGGCGAAACGAGACGTGCGACGAACAGCTTGAGCTAGCCGCTCGCGACGCCTACAGGCGGCTTCTCGCGCCGTCGTGCGAAATCGACGTGACGGTAGACAAGAAGGCAGAGGCCGACCGCGCGGCCGTCGAGGTGTTCGCGGAGAACCTGCGTCATCTTCTCCTCGCCTCGCCGCTCGGCGAAAAGACGGTCCTCGCGATCGATCCCGGCATTCGCACCGGCTGCAAGGTCGCGATGCTCGACTCGACGGGCAAGTACCTCGGCAAGACAGTAATCTTCCCTCAGCAGAACCCGCTTGAGGCCGCGAAGGCCGTCGCGATGATCGTCGCGAAATACCATGTTGAGGCGGTCGCCGTAGGCAACGGAACGGCCGGACGCGAGACTGAGTCGTTCGTGCGCGACACGCTGAAGAAACTTCACGCTCAGCACCCCGAGATTCCGACGCCCATCGTCGTCTCCGTGAGCGAGGCGGGTGCGTCAGTCTACTCCGCGAGCGAAATCGCCCGCAAGGAGTTCCCCGACCTCGACCTCACCGTGCGCGGCGCGATCTCTATCGGCCGCCGCCTGCAGGACCCTCTCGCGGAACTCGTGAAGGTCGATCCGAAGGCGATTGGCGTAGGCCAGTACCAGCACGACGTCTCGCAGCCGCTTCTCGGCGCAAAGCTCGACGAAGTCGTAGTCTCGTGCGTGAACGGAGTGGGGGTGGAGCTCAACACGGCGTCAGCGCCGCTCCTGGAGCGTGTCTCGGGAATTACGCCTACGCTCGCGAAGAACATCGTCGAATGGCGCAACGAAAACGGCAAGTTCTCCTCGCGCAGCGACCTCAAGAAGGTGAAGGGGCTTGGCGACAAGGCGTTCGAGCAGTGCGCGGGCTTCCTCAGGATCCGCGGCGCGGCGAACCCGCTCGACTCGTCGGCGGTTCATCCCGAGCGCTATGCCCTTGTCGGCCTGATGGCCAGGGACGCGGGGCTTTCGGTGAGCGAACTCGTCGGCAATTCCGCCGCGGCGAAGAAGATAGACGTCAGGCGCTACATAACGAACGACGTCGGAGAGCCGACATTGAAGGACATCGTGAACGAGCTCGTGAAGCCGGGGCGCGACCCCCGGGCGACATTCGAGCCGCCGAAGTTCCGCGACGACG
>CACYNF010000083.1 GCA_902775595.1 uncultured bacterium
GTTTATCGACCGCTCGAACGGGATGCCATTAATGGTCCCGCCGTTGCACACGTAGCCGTATACGAAGGTGCCCTCAGTGCTGAAGGAGTTTCCGGACGCGTCCATCAGTGTCGAAGTCCAAACGTCGGGGACGGCGGACGTGTTGACGTAGAAGACGACGGACTTCGTCTTCGTCCGGCCCTTGTCCGTAGTCATCGTTACCTCGCAGGTGTGGTTGCCGTCCGCAAGACCTTCAAGCGTGAACGAGCTGTCCGTCGTCTGGTCGGAAAGCGCCGTCACGGCATTCGCCGCACCATCGAGCTTGTAGGTGACGGAATACTTGGTCGCGGGAACCGAATCGGCGTCCGTGCCCAAGACCACGCCCGTGAGCGAGATCGTCGCGTTCGAACCGCTCGGCGCCGCGGTGAGCTCCGTGATGCGCGGATACCTCGGGCGGTTGTTCGTCGCGCGGTTCTGCGCGAACAGCCAGACGAAGCGGTGGTTCGGCGCGCCCGCCGTGACGTCGTCCGTCCTGGAATAGCATGTCGTCCAGGCGTCGTGGCTGTTGTTCTCAAGCTTCTCGAAGATCACGTCCGATCCGAGCGCCTTGAGTGCCGTGACGATGCCCTCGGTCTGCTCGACGGGAATGGTCGGGTCGCCGCGGTTGTGGACGGCCAGGACAGGGACGTGCGCGATGTCGGCCGCACAGGCGGGATCGCCGCCGCCGCAGCACGGCATTGCCGCGGCGAAGAAGTCGGGACGGCGGCAGATCGCGTCCCACGTTCCGTGCCCGCCCATCGAGAGCCCGGTGACATAGATGCGGTTGGCGTCGACATCCGCCATCGCGGCATAGGAGTCGAGAAGATCGAAAACAGCCACGAGAGCCGAGGACGGCTTGTCCACGAACGTGCAGGTTGTAGAATTCATGGAGAAATCCGCCCACTTGACATCGTTCGGACACTGCGGGACGAGAAGCCTGTAGCCGCTAGAAACGCCCGCGCTGTCGAGATAGCTCTTGATGTTCGTCATCTCGTTGATCGTGAACGAATTGTCGACGCCGCACTGACCGTATCCGTGAAGGAATACGACGACGGGAACCTTGCCGCCGTTCGGATCGGCCTTCGCCGCGACGCGGTAGGGGAGATGCAGCTTGTTGGACGCGATGAACGTCTTCTTGACGAATTCGCCCGTCAGCTCTTCGCCGCCGCCGGTCTCACCGCCGCCACTTTCTCCGCCACCGGTCTCGCCACCACCGGTCTCACCGCCGCCACTTTCACCGCCGCCAGACTCTCCGCCACCGCCTTCTCCTCCGCCCTCTCCGAGCTCGCGGAGCTGGATGGCCTTGATAAGGCACTTGCTGCCAGAGGTTGAGAAATTAATTGTTATGTCTTCCTGCGTGCCCGTTGCCTCAAAGATGCGCGAGATAACAGCGCCGCACTTATAGTCGTTCTGCTTGGTGGCCTCGAGCGGGACAAGATCACCAGCGGAAATTGTCGTCGAGGAATTGTTCCAGTGGTTTGCGGCGAGAATCTGGACGAGGTACTTCTTTCCAGCCGTGAGTCCCTTGACTGTGAAGACGATGTTCTGCGAAGTAGTGCTCTTCTCCCAGACCCAGCCGCCGTTAAACACGGGATTGTTCTCCGTCCAACCTGACCCGGTATACGACGAAGGCGAGACAGTCGCCTGGTCAGCGCTTGGAAATCCCGACGAGAACGAAACTCCGTTGACGGTATGTCCGGTAAAGCCCCGCGCGAAAACCAGCGTGCCGTCGCTGCGGAACGCCGACCCCGTCGCGTCCATCGGCGCAACCTTCCAGCCAACTGCATCGGCCTGGGAATCGACAAGGAACTTGACGCGCTTGACGTACGACTTCACGACGCCGTCCGGCGAAACCCAGACCGCACAGGTGTGCCACCCGTCAGCGAGTTCATTAAACTGGATCGAGGACGAGGCACCGGACTCCGCCGCGGAAAGCGCCACTTCCGCATCCGCGTCGAATTTGTAGGAAACCGTGTAGGAAGATGCGGCATGGCCGTCCTTGTCCGTTCCCTTCGAGACATTCGAAAGCGCTACCGTCGCGGACGTGCCGTTCACCTGCGCGGCGACAGAGCCGATTGTCGGGAGCACAACAGACGAGGCGCCGGCAGTAGTCATCGCGTTCGCGATCGCGGGCGCGAGAATCTCCTCGTATGCCTTGGTTGTCAGGTGCAGGAACATGTCGGGATAGTCGCCATTCCCCTGGAGATACATTTCGCCCTTATAGGTTCCGTCGGCGTTCATGAACTGGCTGCGGACGTCGACGAGGATGACGCGCTGGCCGTCTGCGAAAGTACGGATAATCTCATTCGCCGCCTGGTTGTTGGCGTACTGCGCCGCGCCCTTCGCGCTGTTCTGCGCGTTCGTGTAGCCGTAGGGGATGATCGGCATCAAGAGGACCTTCGACTCGGGATGCTTCTCGAGAACGAGGTCCAGGACGGCCCTAACGCCCGCCGCGATGTCCTCAGGATCCTCGCTCGGGCTCTTCTGGATGGTGTTGTTCGTGCCAATCAGCAGATTGAAGAACTTCGTCGTGTAGCCGTCGATGCAGCCGCCTTTGAGGCGCCACAGCAGGTTCTCCACGAAGTCGCCGGTCCGCCCGAGGTTGAGGACGTTGGCGGCAAGTCCGTTCATGGACGCGGCGCTGTTCCCCTCCATCCACTTCTGCGTGAGGGAGTCGCCAAGAAGGACGAGGTCGAGGCTCCTGCCGTTTTCGCCGATGAGCTTCACGTCGTCCTCAAACTTCCTCCAGTACGCGTCCTGCATAACGGCGTTGGTAGCAGTCGGAAATGCCGCGATGCAGTCGATTACGGGACGCGCTGTTGCCACGAGGTCGGCGGACATTGCAGAGCCGCTCGCCGCAGCATTGACATAAGGCGCGACCGCCTGCGCCCAGACTTCGTAGCCGGACGCGTTAAGGGTGACGCGATCATCGTTGAAGAGCGAGGTCTTGAGCGTGTGGTGGTCCGACTCGAGGAAGAGGTCCGACATGTCGACCCAGGCGCAGCCCTTCTGCTTCGCGTACGCGCGGACGTCTATGTTAAGGCGGTCGTTGCGCGGACGCACGGGGTCGGACTCGTCGAGTCCGCGGGGGAGAACCGCCTGAACAACGACCTTGGATGCGCCGACATTTTCGCAAAGGCAGTCGATGATCGCGCGGACGCCCAGATACGTCCTTCCCTCGGCCTCCTCCATCTCGGTATAGATCGCGGCGTTGTTTCCGCCGACCATCAGGAAGACCGCCTTGGGGTTGCCGAGTTCGCCGTTCCGGATGCGCCAGAGGACGTTCTCGGTGCAGTCGCCGTCGAAGCCGAGGTTGAACATCGCCTTGTCGCCGATGAAGTGCGCGGCAAGCGAAGAAGCTCCCGTCGTCTCCCATCCCTGCGTCAGCTCGTCGCCGATGAAGACGATGTCCTTCTTGACGGAGCTGTCCGAGAGCGCCGCGACCTTTTCGGCGTGGCGCGCCGTCCACCAGCCGTCGAGCCGAGAGGCGGGCGTATTCGCACGGATGGACACCGCGAAGAGATTCGACGCGGCAAAGGCGATGGAAGCGGCAACAAATAGTTTATGTGTTTTTGTCATGGCAGAAATCACTGTTTGATTTTCTGTCTGTATTGTACCTATTCTATCGTCCAAGCTCAATTACCCAGCTGGGTATAAGGATCGAGCGACGTTGCGAGCTTGTCACTCGCCAAAGCGGATGCGGTAGGCGAATGACTTTGCGTCGCATTCGACCGTGAGCGCGTTTCCGGTCTGGCTCCACGCGGGCGACTTGGCGCCGACTAGCGGATCCACCGCATCCACGCCGGCCACTTTTCGCCCCGCCGCGCCAAAGGAGGCAAGGTCGATCTCGGCCGAAAAAACGCCGGAAGCCGGTAGTGGAACAATCGTCCAGTCCGCGAAGTGCAGCGCTCCGTCGGTCGTAACTCCGCCAAATGACACGGTACGCCCTACGGGCGGTTTGCGCGCGTCAACGAACAACCCCTTCGCCGACTTTGCGAACGCCGCGTAGTAGCCGTAGGGCGGCAGCACCTTGCCGTTCGGAAGCCGCCACGTCTCGTTCGTCTGGCGGTTCACCCAAACTTCGCCACCGTTCGAGAAAAACGCATGCTGGCGGTGGATGCTGCCTTCGTACTTCAAGTCGAGGAACTCGGCGCGTCCGAGTTCGGCGCAGGCATCATGCTGGAGCCAATACGTCTTTACCGCATTCCGCGAAAACGGCCCGTCGCACATCGGATTGCGTCCGCCGAGAATGGCGTTGGAAAGATAGTCGTCTGAAGCGTAGCCGTGGAGTTCGGCGTCGCCGCCAGTGTGCCAGCCGTCCTCCTCCTGATAGCGATTCCCGAGCCCACCCGCGAACAGGACGTAGTAGCCGTGCGTCACTATGTCGTGCCACGGCGTGCGCTCGCTGTCGGCGAAGTTCCCGCTCCCAATCACCTTCGCAGCGCCGAAGTGGTCGCTCTGCCCGGCGTCCGCCACGCCAACGAGATGATCCTGCCCGGCCTCGCTGACGCATACAGTATCTGGGCGTCCGAAGCCCCTGCGATAAGTCTGGAAACCACGGCCCCAGTTCGCCGAGACCTCGTTCTTCGTGTGGAACCGGCCCTCGCGGTCCAAGTAGTCGAACGGGCCATGCGCCGTAAAGACATCGATGAAAACCGCCTCTGGGTCGTAGCCCTGCTTCAGCAGCCTGGCGTTCCTAAAGCACCATGGAAAGAACGCATGCGGCGCAAATCGGTAGGCGAGCGCGTGGCGGCCGGGATTGAACCAAGTCTGCTCAGGGGTGCCATCGAGCTTGAACGCAACGAGGGCATAGGAAAATCCATCACAGTCTGGATAGATGTCTGCGTAGTTGTCATGCGGGCAAAAGAGAATCCCGGCAACGCGGCAAGCTTTGCGCATTGCGCCAAAAGCCGCGGCATCGCCGCGCGGCGGATAGATGTCCGGGAAACGATAGTCGTACCCCCAGCGCTGCCAGTCGTGCTTTACGAAAATCGCGTCGTTGAGGCCGTACTTCGCCGCAAGCGCAATGTCCGCCGCCGCTTTTTCGTAGTCACCACCCCACTGGTCGAGACACATCCTCGAACCGAGCGCGGCATGTCCCGGGCTTGCCTTGTATCCTGACACGGCGCGGAACCGGCGCGCCGCCTCGAACACACCTTTCGACGAGGGGACGAACGTGAACGTCGCGTCGTGGTGTGCGTGGAGCGAGAAGATGCTGCGAGCGCCGTCGCAGTCCACAGAATCAGGCACGACGTCCACGGCATGCACCACGGAAAGCCCGCTTAGGTAGTCAGCGCCGACATGGCGCGTGGAGAGCAGAAATCCGCTGGCGCGGGCCGAAAACCTCTTCGGCCCCTCGATTACGTTGCCGAAACCAAAGTAGACGCGATGCGGAGTGTCGCTTGCAGGCCCCACGGCAAGATCGACAATGCGGGGAAAGCCGCCTGCGCCACGCTTCGCGTTTGGAATGGACCAGGAAACGCGCAGAGTGCCCTTCTCCTCGCGGATCGACGCAATTGGCTCGGGCGCAGGGGAGCCGTCGTCCGTCTCGACGCGCGCGGCAAACCCGCGGAACACGACAGACTTATCGCCGTCCGTGAACGCAAGCGCGCCATCCACAAGCCCGCGCTCGCCATAAGCGATTCCCGCTCCGTATACAATGCCGCCGGCATCGAGGCGCCAGCGTCCGGCCGCAGGATCAGTCCCAGACGTGCGCGCCGTCTTTGCCGCCGCAAGCGCCAGTGCGCAGCGCGCAGCCCAGTCGGCTTCACCGGGAGTCCTTGGCTGCGGACCGATTAGCAGCTTCACGTCGCCCCAGCCACCGCTGTCGTAGCTTGTGTTCATCTTAGGGCCAGGGCCCGTCCAAAGGCGAAGCGTGACTTTCTTCCCGGCCCACGGGGCAAGATCGCCGGACATGCCGCGCCATAAATCTGCGTCCTTCACAACCTGCGAGCAGACGAGCTTCGGTTCTTCGCCCTCTTCCAGAACGAGAACCTTGTACTCAACGCCGTCGGACGACGACTTGCCGCGGTAGGGGTCCAGAAAATTCGAACAGGAAAACGCTAGTGGCGTCACGCCAGGCAGATCGAGGGCAAAGTCACTCCAGATGAACCCTGCCCCCTTCTTGTATGGCGGATGGCTTTTGAAACCGTCCTTCGCGATGCCGTCTGCCGACATACGGTCCTTTGACATCAAGGCGCCCCATTCGTCAGTCGATCCCGACTCCGACACCTCAACGACCTTCCCGCCGACCTCAAGTGCCGTCGTACGCGCAAAACCGTAGTCGAGCCGGAACACGCCGGGGCTAAGTCTGGACGGAGCGATCTTCGGCACGCGGCGCGGAGCATCTGGATTCTTGAACATGAACACCGCGACCGGGTGCGGCGCGTCGTCCTTGTTCACGCCGGCAGGCGTAAACCGCGCATGAACAGGATAGAGGGCGTCGAGCGCACGCGAACGCGCAGCGCCAGTAAACGACAGCTCTTTCTTCTCTCCTGGCGCAAGCGAGATGGTCCCCTTTGGCCCCGTCACATCCCAGTCGTCGTTCATCCACACTTCCAGCTCTCCGGAGACCGGCTTGCCTGTTTTGTTTTCAAGCGTCACGGGAAACAAACGAGGAGCGCCGGCATGAACCTCGGTGACGCCCAAAGGCCAGAGGAACTTGTTCTTGCCGGAACGGTCTATCTTCTGCGGAAAAGACCCTATCTCAACCTTCACACCGCGACGCTCATCTACCGGCGGCAGGTATGCAGCCGCCGTTAGCGTAATCGCCGCAACGAAAACAGCTATGCCGATCCTCATGTCAAGGCGAGCTGTGACTACCTAATTACGACTACTGTTGCGATGTGCGGGCCAAACTTGTATGTGGTGTCATTCACCCTGGACAGCTTCCACCTAGCCGAACCGGTCGGTCTACCCTCAAAAGCCAGCGTGGGTTCGCCATTCACACGCAGAGCCGCAAACGCCGTGACCGCCTTGCAGTGCTTGTACGCCGCCAAGTTCTCAGGATCCGTAATCGTGAACGTCGCACCGGGCTCGAATGTAAGGTTGCCGTCAACATCTGCATGTTTGCCCGCGAACAGGTCTGCGCACGAGGCGCGTAGCGAGTTCGTCACCGTGATGTCGCACCCCGGCACGCTGCCGGCGCCACCGAAGGAGGAGAGGAAGAGCGGCGCTGGGTTCGCGAACTGCAACGTCGCACCATACGCAACGCGGACGGACGTGTTGCTCGGCACGACGCCGTCCGTTTCGGCATAGAGCGTGCCCGATTCGACCGCGATGCCGTAGAACGTGTTGGTGGCGTATAGATGGAGATCGTGCTCACCACGCTTCACGAGTTCACCGCCCAGCCCCGCGTTGTCCGAGAGCGTAAGCGCGCATTCCCAGCGCGTGGTGCGGTCGGGACTCTCCACGTACGCCTTCGCGTTGTCGCTGTAGTCGCAGCCGCGCGAAGTGAGGACGACGCGCGTGTGCCTCTTCGTCTCGAAGTCGTATTCGGCGTACGCGCTCGCGCCCCAGCCGGTTTCGTCCTCGAACACAATGCGCGCGGGGCCGATGTAGCTGGCCGTCGTGTAGTCCCCTGAGGCCGGCAGCGTGATGGACTCCACGCCCTTTCCTGTCGGGGACGCAAACGAGAACGGCATTTTGCTCGCGGGGTTGTTTCCAGTAGATTCCGACGTGTCAATGACAAGACCCTTCTTCCAGATCACGAAATGACTGGGATTAGCCGTGTAGTAGTTCGCATCGTTCTGCGAACCGTTGGTCCAGTCGTAACCCATCGTCGGCATTAGTGTTCCTCCGTCGACGTTGACGGTGATAAGAGCAGCTACGCCGGCGGATCTGTGTTTGAGAAAACGTGCCGCCTTTACCATTGCGCCATCCTTCACGTTGAAAATATTCGTGGAAACGGTTCCGCCGCCACCTCCGAAGCGCAGCGTCTCGGTCGCGAGCAAAGTTCCATTGCCCGACACCGTGACGTCGGAAGAACCACCGTAGTCACTGAGATAAAAACGCTCGCTCTGCCCGCCCTGCGCGACACGCGTGTCGTTCGTGCCGCCGCTCACGTGGAACACGGCCGTGCCGGCGCGACTGGCGCGCAAGGCACCACCATCCAGTTTGAAGAGCCCGCCCGTCTGGATGAAGCTCCCGAAATTGCCGGCGTCATACGCGACATAGACATTGTTGCTCACGTACGCTTCGCCGCCCGACATCATCCAATGTCCTGCACCCGTGGTATTCTTGTTGCCGCCTACTGACGTTTCTCCCGTCACGCCCAATAGTCCACCGGTCTGGTGGAAAACACCATAGTTGCTGTCAGGGCCGACGTAAATCGCATTGAATAACGCGTGCCCGCCGCCGACCATCGACCGACTTCCGCCTTTCAGGACGAACGAATTCCCGAACACGCGCGAGGCTGTACTGGTCATGGCCAGAAGCCCCTGGTCAATCTGTACCGGACGCGGAAGATCGAGGGCACCGTTCACGTACAGCGTGCCCGAACCCTGCTTCCGGAAAATTTGCGACGAGCCTGTCCCGTCGCCGGTCAGGGTTCCGTTGAGGTAGTGTATGTTCTGCCCTACGGTTACGAAGTAGAGCGCGCCTTCCTCGATCACCACGTTGCCGGCATAAGACTCCGTTGTCGTCGTCAGCCGAACCTTGCCGGCACCCTTCTTGACGACCCGCGCATAGCCGTCAATAGATGCTTCAACCTGGTATTCTTCATTTGCATCGGCCGAGACAACGTAATCCGTCCCGTCCGGACCAGCACTGCCGGCAAACGTAGAAACCGGCACCCCCGCCATGACCACCGCGCCAAGCGCCGCCAACATTACAATTCGCCTAGAATATCCTGCCATCATGGGTTCACCTCTTCTTTCTGGGATTTTCCGATGGCATTATAACAATACGCCAAATCTGGCTCAACTACCCACATGGGTATGCCAATTACTTGGACTCGACGGAAATCCGCACGCCAAACGCATCGCCAGCGCGAATTGGCGCCGTCAAATAGGCGCAGAGGAAGCCTCCGATTGGCGAAAAAGCACGGTCACCGCGATCTGTTTTTGCAAGCTCAAACGGCAATTCGGATTCAATCATGACGACCGAGCTGCCCTTTTCGATTCGAACGCGCCCATTTCCAATTTCGACACGGTCGGTATTGAGGGCGACTACGGGGAGGATAAAACGCGCGTCTATGTCGCATTTACCACAAAGCGAAAACACTTTTTCGTCAACGCGCGAAACAAGTTCGTATGCAGCTCCGCGGCTACCTCGCTTTCCCGTAAGCTGTCCGCGCGCGCTGCACACAACCGCATTAGAAACGCATGTTGCCTTCATTTCGACGTCTACATCACGCGCAGAACTGGACATATCGCCCGCCTCTATGCGCGGCATCATCGAAAGAACGGTGCGTTCATGGCGAAGATCCTGGAGATTCCTTGCTTCGATGATGCTGTAGTCCGCCATCGTGCCGACGATCAGCGGACCGACAGCTTCGTGCCAGAGCAGGGAAGGCCCGCCGCCAGAAACTCGATGTCCGACCATGCCCTGCACGAAGGAGTCGCCGCCGGCAAATGTGGCGCGCCATGGGCCGACCGCGGCAAGCTCTACGCCTATTGAGGGGAAAGACTTTAGGCCATAGCAATTTTCGCGCGGCAGACGCGCATCGCCGCTCTTCTTGGAAATAGAACCGCCACGAAGAACGTCGACAATTGACTTTATATGCGCGAACGAATGGTGTACGCACGCCGGCTCGTCTGCCGCCTCGTACTGCACACCGCCCGCCAAAAGGCCAGCGGAATTAGTGCATCGCCTGAACAGTTCAAGATGACGTTCCATCGCCCCGCCCGCCCATGGAACGCCTGCTTTCGCAAGTGCGACAAGAACCGGCAGCATGCCGTCTGAAGTGCGGCTGCCGTAGTACGTCCATTTCGGGCTCCTGCTTCCGAACGAGTCGTCTATGCCGCCGTCTGGAAGAATGAACTCGGCATGCCGGGCGGTCGAAGCGAGGACGGCATCTTTCATCTTCTCATCGCCGCACATCTCTGCATATGCGAGAAGCGACGGCAGCGTCTCTTCAAGGTTATAGCCGAGGTCGACATATGCATGCCCGCGCGGAGAACGCTTGCTCATAAGTGCACCTTCTCCCGTGACAAGGCCGTCAGGCAGGAACTGCGCCATCAGCTTCTCGGCCATGGCCTTCGCGCGCGCAGTCTTGTCGTCGTCTTTCATCACCACCCCGGCAAGAGCCATTGCCTCGCAAAACGCCGCAGGGTAGTTCACGTTGGTTGTATTCACGAACTTTTCGTCGAACCTTTCGACCACAAAATCTGTCTCGCGCCTGAAAATCTCGCTCCAGCGGCTGTGCAGGTCACGCGGCAGCCGATCGCCGTAATAAAGGAGCGTCTTGCCAATGGCGATTTGCGCAAACACGGTGGTGCCCCACCACAGGGTCTGATAGTCGTTGTAAAGTCCACCATCTTCTCTAAGCATCGTCGCCTCAGACCATTCGACTGCCTTCTCCGCCGCCGCAAGGTACTTCCCGTCTCCGGTAGTTGACCAACGATAGACAAGCGGATAGACAAGGTCGCATACTCGGCCATGCATGACGCCGCATGCAGGGCACGCGATTCCGCCGTCAATCATCTTGTCGCCCGTACCCGAAATCTGACGAGCAAGAAGCGCATCGCACCACGTGGCAACAAGACTTTCCGCAGAAGAGCGGTCTGCAGATGCATCTTCCATTTTCTTGATCTTCACCCAGACGAAACCGAGTTTCTCATGGACTGCGACTTTCAAAATCACGTCTTCGATTCTCGCTTCACCGCGCCCGCCGATGACAATCGGCTCCAGACCTTCAACATTCAAGTAGTCTGACAGCGGCAAAGAAAACTCTTCGCTTGCGTCAAGTTCGCGGAAAAGAAGCGCCGTCCCTGCCGATCCATCTTTGGCCGCCGATACGAAACCCGTCCAAGCGAGGCCATCTGGAGCGCTGCCCACGGGATATATGTAGCCGTCATGGATTGCATCGCGCTCGCGTTTCCATTGGGCGATAAGCGGCTTCCACGCTGCGGTTGTCTCCTGCGAAAGATTCTGTATTTCAAACCAACCGAGAGGAGAGGAATACATCGATATCGCGAAAATCGCATCGCGCGGCCAGCAAATTGGGGCAAGCGGATCGCCTTTGGGATAAAGCCCGCTCTTGCGCTCGGGGTTCAAGACCTCCATCCGCAGGCGCACGGGATCGACAACGTGAGCGAGGCCCCAAAGATTCCTCAACGTGCGATGAGGCCACCAAAGGCGGACGTCATTCTCCCTGATGTACCTGTTTTCCACGAAAACGGGGCCGATTCTGGGGAATGCAAAATATCCGGGACGCCTCCCAGCCGTTACGTCGAGATCTATGGTGATGCGACCATCAGACTCGTCCATCAGCCTGTCCATCAGCATCGCCTGTCTGGAAAGCGCAAGTGGCGTTGGCGTATGCATGGAATCGAACTTGAAGTAGTCTACGCCGAGATCACGGTGAAGAGACAGAAGGAAGTCAGCGTCCTTGTTCCAGTTCGCCGCGTCGTTTGAAGAATCAGGCCCGAACCAAAGCCCGAACTTCATGCCTTTCGAACGCGCTTCGCCAATCACTTTCCCAAGTCCGTTCGGGAACCTGACCGGATCGACATCCCAGAATCCTTCGACCTCCCACCACGAACCCCAGCGGCCTTTTTCGCCGGCGGCGAGACTGGCGGAATTTGCCGAACGCCCCTTCTGCCAGCCGTCGTCGATTTGTATCACGTCCACGCCAAGCTCAGCCCCAGAGGCGACCTCCGCAAGCAAAAAGCGTTCGTTGATGCAGGCATCTCTGTTGCCGTCCCCCCAGGTGTTGGAAAGGAAGAGTCCGTCACGACCGGCGACATACGGTCTGAATCTCCTCTGGAAATCCGTGGCCGCGCGAATGCGCCCCGCCTTCCCGCCCCGATAGCGGATGCTAACGCCCTGATAGTCGTTTGAAAGAACGGTCACTTTCCTTCCCAGTGGATCCACATGCCAATCGGGTGAATTGGACGTGCGGGCATGAGGAAGCGGCGCCTTGCGGAAAAAGGCGATCCCTTCTCCAGTAAGCGAGTCCTCGATGAAAAGCGCCGGCGCAGAGACGTCAAACGGCTTTTCGCAGCGGGAAAGCAGATATTCCTTCTCGAAATAGAGCTCGTCGTGCCTGTCCGTGTCGTCCATCAGCTGGACTTCGACAAGACGCGGATGATTCCACAAGTAAGAATAGACTTCACTATCCGCAGCCGCGCATGAAAGCGCGCAAGAGATGGCGAGCAAGGCAAGCAGATCTGATGTTCTGACTGACATATAACAGCTCTTTGATTGTTTGAGCATATTATATAGTTTTCAGGCCAGGACCTCAATTCCCCATCAACTCAGCACTCGCTCGGCTCACCTCTTCGCCCCACTTGATCTTAATCGGACATTATTCCACTACGATCTGGTAGAAGCAGCTCGGCTCGCTCGCCACTTTCGGTATCTCAAGCGTCAGTACGCCGTCGGCTTCGGCAGGATCGTCGAAATAGACCACCTCCGCGTCCTTGAGACCGGCGAGCGTCGTCGACTTCTTGTAGCCGTAGGTGTGTCCCGACGCCGCGTTGCTGATCGTGATCGACACCTTGTCGGATCCGACTACGATCGGACTTGCAACCCCTTCACCGCCGATCACCGGCGCATCTGGCGCGGCGGCTTCGACAAAGACAGCCGTCCAGTCGTTCGTCGTAGCCGTGAGCGGCGTCTCGTTGTCAAAGCGCGTCGCCTGTAGAGCATAGCCTCCTTCGTCCGTCACGGGGTAAAGGCCGAACTGCGCCTCGCCCATCTGCACGACGGCGCCAGTCCTGTCGACGATCTTGATGACGATGCCGCCGTTGGTGATCTTCGTCCAGCCCGCCGCAAAATAGTCCGCCTGGTCAAGTCTGACGCTTCCGCCTGCCGGCACGTTTACGTCGCCGAGCGTAATCGCGCACTTCGGCGCGTCCGTAACGCCGTTCTTCGTCTTCGCGCAGGAGACCTGCAAGCCTTCAAGGTTGACGACCTTGTCCGAGACGTTCGTGAGGACGATGAACTCACCGGCGTCACCGCCGCCCGTAAGCGTCGAACCGTAAATGGTGTGGAAGCGGAGGTTGGCCTGGTCGGGATCGCCGCTGTCAGGCGCGGTCATCAGTACCTGGGTCGTGCCGTCGGCGGCGAAGATCTGCAGGACGGCCGTGTCGGAGAATGTCGCGTTGCCGACGATCACCTGGTCCGTGAGCGCATCCGAGTGTGCGGCTACATAGGCGCGACGATCAGCTACGACGTAGATCGCGTCCTGCGCATCGCACACCGTGCCGGCGGGAAGCGTCCACTCGACCGCCGTCTTGAGCACCCATCCGCTCATGTCGACAACCTCGTTGTTCCCGTTGGAAATCACGACCACGCCATCGGCGAGACCCGAGAGGTCTGCCGTGATGTTCGGCGCAAGCGTCTCGATCGGACTCTGCGCCTCGGGAATTCCCGCATTGAGACGAGAGCCGTAGCCGACCGCCTTCGCCGTGTTCGTCACGGAGTGCGTCACATAGAGGTGCTCGCGGCGAGGAACGACGTAGTTGTCCCAGATGTCGTCGATGCCGGCATCCATGCTGGCTGGACGGCTGGACCACACGTCGATGTTGCTGTCGGTGCCGTTGTTGGGCCACCTGGCCGTGTCGCTTGCGGCGTCAGCGCGCATCAGGCCTGCCATCTCGCGCATCTTCGCCATGAAGGGAACCTCGCTCTCTGGCGTACCCGGCTCCTTGAGCTCCTGGTCCATCAGCGTCCTGAGGCGGCGCAGGTAGAGGCGGCGGAACTTCGCGGACTGCCACACGGCCTCGAACCCGTCGTTGCCGTAGTTGATCGTCGTGGACATCGAAGACGACGAATAGCACCTGACGCGGCTGCCGCCGTAGAACGGGTGCGACTTGAACCAGTCGTTCGTCGCGAAAAGGCCGTTTCCGCCGACGCCGTTGTCGCGGTAATATTGGCCGAAGCTCAGGTTGAAGTCATAGCCGAGCGGCATCCACGTGCCCGTACCGCGCGCGCCCTGGAGCATCGCGGGGTTGTCGTAGTACGCGCAGACATTCGCCCACACGTCGTCCATCTCCTGTGTGATGCGTGCGGAGGCGAGGTAGTTGAGCCACGCCGGGAGGTCGAACTTCTGGACGACGAACTTCGTGAGCGCGGCGTTGTCGAGCCCCGTGGACCCTCCGTCCGGCGAGCTGGACACCTGCTGCGCAGCCGTTATCTTGGAGCGCAGCTCGTTCTGTAGGACCGTGATGTTCGATTCGTCCTCGTCGTCAGGAGTCTTCTTCTCGATGCCACCCGCCGTCGTTCCCGATCCGCTCCTCAGCGTGCCGACGTTCTTGTAGCCGTAGCCGAACTTGTCGAGACCGTAGACGTCCTCGATGAGTTCGTCCGTGAAGCGCTCGGAGTTGAACGCGAGCTGGTAGAACTCGCCGTTCAGGTTGCAGCGGACGGGGAAGTCGAATGGAACGAGGTTCCCCATCTTGCGCCACAGCCAGAAGGCGATCATCTGGCGCATGTAGCTCGGATCGGCGAACTCGCTGATGAGCGAGGTCTTGCGGATCTCCTCGACCGCCTCGCCCGTCACGGCGTCGGTCATCGTCATGGGATGCGACTTAGCGAACCTAAGACCGTGGCCCTTCTTCGTGAAGCCCGCGGAAGTGTTGCCGCGGAGGTCGATCCTCACGTAGTCGTAGTAGTTCGAGGTCGACGAGTCGTAGATCGCGACGCGCGCGTTGTGGGGGACGAGCGAGAGGTTCTGCTTGTCGGCGTCGACGTCCATCTGCGTCAGGTGGTTGCCGCTCGCAAACATGTGCCACGTCGGGAGCGTCGCGCTCATCTGCGTATCAGGATCAGGCTCGACAATCGTGCCATACCATTCGTAGCCGTCGTCCTTGTTGTTGAAGCTCGGGGAAGTCCATTCCACGCCTTCGCCGTCGGTGATCAGGATCTTCCACTGCATCAGGTGACCTGCCGCGGGGAAGTAGCTCGACGGAATCGTCGCCGTGTACTGGTCGCCCCAGTTGGCGTCGGTCGTCTTCGTCGCCAGGTTCACTTCATTCGTGACGAGCGTCGCGTCGTCGAGATCCTTGCGGTAGACGAACTTGATGGACTGAATCTGGTCGGCCGCGCGCGGCGTAAACGTGCCGTCGGGGTTCATCACGCCGTTGATCGGAAGCGTCACCGAATAGTCCTCGCCTGGAACGGCGGGCGGCACAGGGGCCGCGAATTCGCTTGTATAGGTCGTCTTTGCCTGGCCCGCCTTCTCGTAGACGTCGTCGGCATAGGGGTCGTGACCAGGCTCAAAGGCGGTCTCGGCACGGTCTATGGCCAAGAAGGAGTTGGGGTGACTCTCCACATAAGCACGTGCCTCGTCCTCGTCGAACACGTCATAGGGTAGAGATGCAAAGTCGCTTGCTGCCGAAAAGTTTGGGCGGTAGCAGGTGATGGGCGAAACACGCATGTAGAGCCTCCAGATAGATGTCGTAATGCTATCCAACAGAGTACGCAATTTGTGGGGAGCGTGGGCACGTAAAGGCGAGTTCCTTAACATGCTCGTGTTGTAGGCGGCTAACATGGAGGGCGATGGAGCTACGAGAGGAGATGCCCTTGAGGGAACTAGAGCGCGATGTGGTCATCTTTGACTTTGACGGGACGATTGCCGACACCAAGGCGTCCATCTTGAGCACTGCCACAACGGTGCTCTCACGCTGGGGTTTTGGCGAGAGGGACCTGCAGCGCGTGGGGGAGCTCATTGGCCCTCCGTTTCCGCAGGCCTTTGAGTGGGTCTTTGGGCTTACCGTCGAGGACGCCGTGGAAGTGACGCGCCAGTATCGCGAAATCTACAACAACCTTGGAATCGAGGCCTGGCCGGCCTTTCCGGGCATAGTTGACCTTCTGGGCGAGCTGCACGACGCTGGGCGTACGCTGGCCGTGGCAAGCTCAAAACGAACCTATCTCGTTGAGCGCGGCTTGGCCGACAACGGGGTCCTAAACCTGTTTGACGTGGTGTGCGCCCGAGAGGCCGACAGCGACTCAACAAAGGCGGACACCATACGCGAGGCGCTCGAGCGGCTTGGCCGCAGCGCTGGGCAGGCCGTGATGGTGGGCGACCGCTATCATGACGTCGAGGCGGCAATTGCCTGTGGCGTACCGTGCATTGGCGTGCTTTACGGCAAGACGGCAGACCGCGCCGAGCTCGAGGGAGCTGGCGCGGCCGCTGTGGTAGATACGGTTGAGGGGCTGCGAACCCTGCTGTTGACGTAGTCCAAGGGCGGTTCCGTCCAAAAGGAACCGCCCGCGACGCCTTGCCTGGCTCCTATGCCACGCTCCCGCGAACGGCGAGGTCGATGACCTTGTAGGCGCCGTCATAGACGCCGATGCGGTTGGCCGCCTCGATGTTGTCGCACATGAAGGCCACGAGCTCGCGGTCGAGCTGGAACGAGTCGATCATGGCCAGCACCTCGTCG
>CACYNF010000084.1 GCA_902775595.1 uncultured bacterium
GGAAATCCCAAGTTCCATCGAGGGTTTCGGCATACACGCCGACAAAGCCGCAGCAAACGGCTGCAGCCGCGATCAGGGCATTAATTCTCATTGTCTTCGACCTTTTTATGGGTAAATCTTGCTTCACTGATTCTTCTCGGGCATCTTGCCCGTCTTGAAGTCCTGCTCGACCTCCTCGAGCGTGCGGCCCTTCGTCTCGGGGAGGAAGAACGCCGCGGTGATGAAGTAGACGACCGTGAATCCGGCCAGCACGAAGAACACCGTGCCGTTGTCGTTCGTCGCCGCGCACCATCCCTTCGAGATCGCGAGGAAGACGGAACCGACGCCGCAGAGTCCGACGATGATTCCGCCGGTGCCGAACTTCAGCAGGAACCTCGCATATCCCTTTACCGACATTTTGTCCTTCTTGTTGTTACTTTATTGGCTATTACAAGAATCTCCTTGCCGTCGCCTTCGGACAGGTCCTTTGAAAACCCAGAACGCACAAAGCGCCGCATGACGATCCTAAGCCCCGCCTTTTCGACAAGCGCCTCGATCTCTCCAGCCGTATAGCGCCGGTCAACGACAAGATACTCGCCAGGCAGCCCCGAACCACCGAAAAACTGCTCTTTGTGGTAGAAAAGGCCCTTGCTGCGGTTTCGCAGTACGGATTTCGCCGACAGGAACTCGCCGGTAGTAGCCATCATGCGTGAAGGCGCCAGCCTGAAAATCGACTTGATCAGAGCGCGGCGGTTCTTAGAGTCGACCGACGTTCCACGCAGACCGGAGAATCCTGCGTTCGCGACAGAGATCGCGGCAAATCCGTCCTTCCTGAGATGCCTGGCAATGTTCTTCAGTATCGCAAGATTGGCACGATCGTCGGCGAACGAGCCTACGACATCGTAAAGGCAGAGTATCAACCCGAATCGCCGCTGCGATTTCCATGAACGGCAGTCGGCGTGCGAGACGCCGTCCCCCGTTGCTGCAAAGTCAATGCCCTCAACATGCTCAAAGCCTCTCCTGCGGAGCTCGGCTACATGCCGCCCCGTTCCCGCGCCAAAGTCGCAGACAGGCGTATCCTTTCCGACCGCGGGGAGCCAGCGAAGAAGGTTGTCCATCTCCTCTCCTGCCTTCGCCGCCCACTTCTGCCGTGCCTGCGGCTGGCGACGGTAGGCCTCGGCGACGAACCGCCCGGAGCAGCCGACGATCTGCGAGTACGCATCCTCGAGGTCGAGGTCCTGATCTCTGAATGTCAACGCAAGCCACTCCTCGCCTTCCGCAAGCCTTCCGAGCCTACGCTCCACGCGCCTGCGCGCGACAGGCTTGGCCGACCTGTCCGTGAAGAACTTCGAGTCGACGGCGCTTGATGATCCGACCGTGCGCCACGGCGCGCTTGCGAGAAAAGGAACTCTTGCGAGCACCTCGCGCGCGACAAATGCCGCGCGGCGCGAGATGAGTCCGGCATTGCAGCGCCGGAACGTCGCCGCCTCGAGCGCCTCGACGGTGCACGGGCTGGACGTCACGATCCCCCATGCATAGAAATCGGAAAAGCCCCAGATGGCGTGAAGCAGCGTCGTCGCGACTCCCTGACGGCGAAACTCCGCGTCCACGACGAGCTGCACGACAAGCGAGACCTTTCCGCGCGGCGTGTCGCACTCAAGGTAGACGGCCTGCGCTATAAGTCTGGATCCGGCGCGGCAGGTCGCGACGCGGAAAAGAGGGTTTGCATAGTTCGCGAGGTAATAGCCGGCGCCAAGCCGTATGCGCCCCCCGGGATTGACGGGGGATTTGCGGCTCCACTTCCCGTAGGCGGACGAAAACAGCGCGGCCAGCTCCATCGCAAGCGGCCGCCCAAGCCTGTCGCCCGGCGTCACGGAATAGTCGTACTTCGAAACCATTTTGGACTATTATATCAAAAATCCAGCGCGAACGTCGACACGATAAAGCGACGCCTCGTGCTGCGGCTCTCGGAGCTGGTGAGGTCGATGACGGACGACATGTAGAGCCGCCCTGGTCAGACCGGCGTCTCGACCCTGTCCCTGCGGAAGAAGAACACGCGCGCTGCGAGAACGGCAATCGCGCCGATGGCGTAGGTCCCGCCGAACATGGCAATTCCGTGCTGGTAGGAGAAGTGCTGCCCGACATAGCCGAGAACCGCGGTCGCGGGGCAGCCGATGAGAAAAGCACCGCAGAGGTAGACGCCCATCGCGGCGGCACGGTAGCGCGGCGCCACCACCTCGAAAAGCCCCGAATAGAGCGAGCAGTCGAAGAACCCGCCGCCGATTCCGAAGACGAACATCATGAAGCAGCACAGCGGGAGGCTCGGCATGTAGACCATCGCGGCCATCGCCGGGGCCGAAAGCGCGAGCCCGACTATCATCATGTTTATGCGGATCGCGGGATAGCGGCGGGCGAGGCGGTCGGAAAGGCGCGCACCCGTCCCGATGCCGATGAACGAACCGAGGTAGAACCAGATGACGGAATGGATGGGCGCCCAGAATTTGTCGACTCCGAATCCTCCGGCCTCCACGGACTGGCGGAGGAAGTGCGGCATGAACGTCCTGAAGCAGTTCGATCCGAACACAAGCATGCCGAACGCGAACGTCAGGAGAATGGCAGTGGGCTTCGACACCATCGCAAGCGCGGCCTCCTTGAAGCTCGCGCGCTCTTCACCGGCCTTGTGGACAAGCGGCGGAGTGTCGCGCACGAAGATCGCGAGCGCCAGCGTCCAGATGATGCCGGCCGCGCCGAATCCCCAGAACGCCCAGCGCCAGCCGGTGTCGGGACAGTACTCGCTGAGCAGTCCCGAGAGAACGCTTGCAAGGACAATGCCGAAGTAGAGGCCCGACTGGTAGATGGACAGCGCCGTCGAGCGCGTCTCGGTGTGGTACTGCGCGATGAGCGAACTCGCGGACGCGGGTATCATGCACTGGCCGATGCCGTTCAGAAGCCCGTACAACACCAGCATCCCCACGAAACCGTCGACATATCCCGTGCCGAAAACGCTCGCGGTAAACATCAGCGCGCCTACTACGACGACCCATTTGCGCCTGAGCATGTCCGCCGCGATTCCAGCGAGCGGGACGGCGAGACCGTAGGCAAAAAGGAACGCCGTGCGGGTAAAACCCCACTCGGCGTCAGTAGGCCCCGGCAGGGCGGCCTTGATGTCGGTCAACGACGAGTTGAACACCTGTCGCGTCGCATGCATGAGGAAGTAGGTGAACGCCAGCAGCGCCAGCATCACCCACTTGTACCTAGCGTCCGATTTCGATTCCGGCATCTCGACCCCTCCTGTTGGAGCTTTGAGTTTAAAGTCGGCAGGCTTCAAACCTTCAGCTTGCTACCTGCCTGCGAAGAACTTTATGAGGCGCTGCACGTGCGCGGCGCAGGCGTCGATGATCGGGTCGGCGAGTTTGTCCGGCGGGACGAACGCGCCGTTCAGGTCCTGGTATACCTTGAGCGTCGATTTGATATACGTGTCGAGGAACTCGGTCGCTATGTTCACCTTCGCGATTCCCGATTCGATCGCGCGACGGACGTCCGCGAGAGGTGTGCCGCTGCCGCCGTGCAGGACAAGAGGCGTGTCGGGAAGAGCGTCGGCGATTGCCTTGCAGCGCGGTATGTCGAGCTTCGGCTCCGCCTTGTAGTAGCCGTGAGCCGTCCCGATGGAGACGGCAAGCGCGTCTACGCCAGTGTCCTTCGCAAAGGACACCGCCTCGTCCACATCGGTCAGCGCCGTCTCGTCGCCCTGCGCTACGTGTCCGATCTCGCCCTCGCACGTCGCGCCCAGCGCATGCGCGTAGTCCGCGACGAACTTCGTCCACTTCACGTTCTCGTCGTACGGCGAGCGCGAGCCGTCGTACATCACCGAGGTGTATCCCCACGCGAGAGCGTCTGTCGCCTGCTTCACGGTCGAGCCGTGGTCGAGGTGAAGCGCGACGGGAACCTTCGCGCGGAACGCAAGTCGCCGAAGCGTTCCAGCGAGGTCGTATGCCTTGCCGGTGTCGAAGAGGCGCATGTAGAGCTGGATGATGACCGGCTCGTTTTCGGCCTCGGCGGCCTTGAGGACCGCAGCCGCAGTTTCGTAGTTCGTTATGTTGAACGCACCGACGGCCTTCTTCGACCGCCTGGCCTCGCAAAGCATCTCCTTCATGTTGACAAGCGACATACCAGCCCTTCCCGCGCCTTTCGGCGCCAAACTCATTCCCGCCATCGGGAATTTGCGGATATTCTATCAAATGCGGCGCGATATGTCTTAGGGCGGCATTGAGACGAAATGAGACGATTTGACAACATCATGCGAAAGATGGTAGACTCTCCACCATGGAAAGCTTCCGCAGAAAAATGATACTCTCGTACCTTAAGCGAAAAAAACACTGCACGCTTAAGGAGCTGATGACGGAATTCGACGTAAGCTCGGCCACGATCCACAGGGACGTTGCGCTGCTCGCAAAGCGCGACGCGGTAGAGCGCGTCAGGGGCGGGCTCGTCTACAACGAGGCGCCTGACTCGAACGGCAACTCAGCCGCCTTCCAGGAGCGCGTAGTCGCGAACCGCCGCGAGAAAATCGCCGCGGCAAAGAAGGCGCTCGCCCTTATCGAAGAAGGAGACATCGTCTTTCTCGACTCGTCCACGACGATATACGAGCTGGCGCTGCTGCTGACGCACGCCGAGTTCGACCACCTCACCATCATAACGAACGCGGTCGCGGTGATGAACCTGTTCAGGAAGTTCCCGCCGCACTGGTCGATGATAGGCTTCGGCGGCAACTACGACCCGCAGCTGAACTCGATACTGGGGGATTCCGCCCTCGAGCAGCTTTCGCACCTGAACATCACCAAGGCGTTCGTGTCTGCGTTCGGGCTCGACGACAGCACTGCGACGACAAACCACGAGCGCCAGGCCGGGATTCTCCGCAAGGTGCTTGACGCGGCCGACAGGCGCTATCTCGTCGTCGACCACTCGAAGATAGGGCGCAAGGGCCTCTACCGAATCGCCGCGCGCGGCGGATTCGACGCGATAATATCGGATTAGCGCGTGCAAATTATGATATAATAACAGCCGCAAACCGAGGAGTGCAAATGTTCAACAACAAAGTCTACCATAAGATCGACGCGCTGTCAGGGTCCGTGGCTACGCTCCGCGCCGAAGGCGTCAAATACAACGAGATCGCCGAAATCGAATCGCGCGCGGGGACTTCGCTCGCGCAGGTCATCAAGCTCGACGGGCCGAACGTGACGCTGCAGATCTTCGCGGGCGCGCGAGGCGTCGACACGGCGGCGCGCGTCAGGTTCCTCGGCGAGACGATGAAGGTGCCCTTCTCCGATGCGCTGCTCGGGCGCGCGTTCACGGGCGCGGGCACTCCGCGCGACGGCGGCCCCGCGATCAACGAGAACCCCTCCCCCATCGGCCAGCCGTCCGTCAACCCAGCGAAGCGCATCATGCCGAACCGCATGGTGAAGACGAACATCCCGATGATCGACCTCTTCAACTCGCTCGTCATCTCGCAGAAGCTCCCGATCTTCGCGAAGGCGGGCGAACCCTACAACGAGCTTCTCGCGCGCATCGCGCTCCAGGCCGACTCGGACGTGATCGTCATCGGCGGCATGGGCCTCAAGTACGACGAGTACCTCAAGTTCCGCTCGACGCTCGACGAGTCCGGCGCGCTTGCGAAGACCGTCATGTTCGTCCATACGGCGGCAGACCCGACGGTCGAATGCGTGCTCGTCCCTGACGTCTCGCTCGCAGTCGCAGAGAAGTTCGCGCTTCAGGGCAAGGACGTTCTCGTCCTTCTCACCGACATGACGTCGTTTGCCGACGCGATGAAGGAAATCGCAATCACGATGGAGCAGATCCCCTCGAACCGCGGCTATCCGGGCGACCTCTACTCCCAGCTCGCCGCGCGCTACGAGAAGGCTGTCGACTTCGACGGCGCGGGCTCGATAACGATTCTCGCCGTGACGACAATGCCCGGCGACGACGTGACGCACCCCGTGCCGGACAACACGGGCTACATCACAGAAGGCCAGTTCTACCTCAGGAACGGCCGCATCGAACCGTTCGGCTCGCTCTCGCGCCTCAAGCAGCAGGTGAACAAGGGCGTCGACAAGTTCGTGGACGTCGACGGCAAGAAGGTCAACATCAACAAGACGCGCGAGGACCATCGCACGATCATGGACGCGATGATCAAGCTTTACGCGCAATACAAGGAAACGCTCGAGAAGCAGTCGATGGGCTTCAGGATGTCCGACTGGGACCGCAAGCTCCTGAAGTACGGCGCGATGTTCGAGGAGAAGATGATGGACCTTTCGGTCAACATCGATCTCATCGACGCGCTCGACCTCGGCTGGAAGATTCTCGCCGACTGCTTCGACAAGGGCGAAGTCGGCATCCCTTCGAAGATGTCCGACAAGTACTGGCCAAAGGGCTAAGCGAGGCGGCGCAAACCAGCGTCTTACAGTGGTTCCGCAGGGCCTGTCCCCGCGTGTTCTCCGCGTGTTCTTTTTAGTGTTTTACATGGCCATTCGGTGATGGTTTGCATTCCAGCGTGCGGTCACGGTCGGGGCAACGGTGCTCCCTGTGCAGGGCGGGCGATTTGTGCGTCCTTCGCCCCACTCGGCGTATACATATACGCCGTCGGGGGCGAGTCCTGCACAACTCACCTCCCCCTGCTTCGGTCCGCCCCGCTGCGGCCCCGACCGTGACCGCGCATGGCACCCTCGGGAGCTGGGCTAACGGCGCATGCGTTCGTCTCTCCCTTCGGGGAAAAGCGCGGCTCCTCCCGCGCGCTGCATCCACCGTCTGCAGCGCGATACTTCGTCGGCGGGATACCGTCTCCTCGTCTCGCGCGCGTCCGCTGGCGCATCACGCGAACTGTCGTCGCGCCGTTCCCCTGCGCTCGTTCCTCACACATGCGCCGTTAGCCCGACCTTCCGCTATGGCGCGTTTGTCTTCGTAGCATCTGCGCTCGCCGCCGTTCCGTCGGCTCGCTTATGGGGTAGCCGCGCTTCCCCGATGAAGGAAAAGGTCCGCGGCGCTTCCGCCGCGGTCACTTGTCCTGGTGCTTGGCGCAGAATCGGCTACCGGACGCGGCGGACGCCGTGCAGCGCTTTCCGTCGTCGGAAATATAGGCGCAAGTCTCCGACGGCTTTGCGGAAGGCGACTGCGCCGCGTGCTGGCGACAGTAGAGCTTGCCGGGCGCCGCCTTGCGCTTACACCTGTTGCCGGACTTAGTGACGGAATGGCACTGGACGCGCTGCGCGACTGCCACGACGCCGTTCGTCGATGACACGGCCTTCGGCTCGTCTCCAGCACACGCGGACAACGCGACCGCAAACGCCAGCAGAAATGCCACGACCTTCATTTCCCTTCCTCCCTTCTCCTGTTCGCAACCACCACGCCGCAGAGAATCAGAACTCCCCCGGCGACCGAAAGCCAGGTGAGCCGCTCCTTCAGGAACAGCGCCGCGAAGACCACGCCGACGACCGGCGTGAGATAGAGCCCGACCGTCGACCGCACCATGCCGAGGACCCTACACGCGTGACTCCAGAGGACGAAGCACGCAGCGGACGCCAAAACGCCAAGAAATCCCAGATTGGCCCAGTTCCAGAACGAGGCAAAGCGGTCGAGATTCGCGTCCGCGGCAAGAGTGACGGAGTACGATCCGTCGAGCGCGACGAAGCCGGAAGGCGTAGCGCCCCAAACCGCCAGCGGAAGCATCATGAGAAGCGCCCAGCCGAACGACTTCCTGACGGCGACAATCGGCTCCACGCCAAGATGGTTCGCCTTCTCGACTAGGACGGAGTAGACACCCCAGCTCGCCATCGCGCAGAGCGCCATCGCGTCGCCGAGCGGACGCAACTGGAAGTTGACAACGCCGGTCAACGCGACGAGCGCGACGCCCGCAACCGCGACGAGCGACCCGAAGACGAGCCGCGGCGAAAGCGATCGGTCGTTAGCCAACACCCGCACCATCACGGCCGTGACGACCGGCCCAAACGAGACGAGAATCGCGACGTTGCTCGCGTTCGTGTAGTAGATTGCGCAGTTCTCAAGGAACTGATAGGCGAACACGCCCGTGAAGCCCATCGCCGCGAACAGCCACCAAGGAGCCGCGCACACCCCGCCCTTCCGCGGCGCTTTTGCCGCGCATGCGAGCGCCACCCACGCAAGGGCGAACCGCGCGATGTTGATCTCAAGCGCCGAGAAGTCCTCCAGCAGCACCCGCGTCGAGGCGAACGTCACACCCCAAACCGCAATCGCAATCCCCGCCGCTATCCAACCTGGGAAATGCCGTCTCATTGTTGCGCGACAAACACGACGTCCACAAAATTAGACGCGTCAAGCACTATGTCGCCGCGACGATACATATCTTTTGCCTGCTTCTCAGCGTCTTCTGCCGACTCAGCTTCAACCTCAACGCTTGTCTGCAACGTCTCCGTGATTTCAACATTCCATTTCACAGTGCCATCCCCGAGACTTCCATCTTGAGTCGGTAATACCTATAGAGCCAGGCATAATCACGAAACTCTACCCGCTTGCATATCTCCCTGTAATGCGAGTAACTTAGCAAATCATTGAAATGCGCTTTATTTGACAAGTCCGATACAATGAAAAACTTGGCATTGAAATCTTGAAGCTCATAAAACTTGTCCAAAGAGTGTTGAATGTCTGTCGTATGTTCGACCTCAAAAAACGAGTCCGGCATCTCTCGGCAATTAAACCAAATTGTGTCAACAGTCTTTGCCTTGCGAAGAATCTTTTGCCCTGTAAACTCATATATCTGCCGAAGCGTCGTCTTGTCCCCAAGTTTGGATTTGGAATATGGCCTATTGCGATCCGCCGGTGGCACATAAGTCATGTAGTGCTCGGCGTTCCCAATGTCCACCAACAACCCCTGATAATACCCATGTGTATATTTAGGGTCACGAGCATCCGCACCAGAATTCTCTATCTGCTTACGCATTGAAACCAAGCCCCATTGTCCAGGAACGATTCGATAAAAACATTTGGCGTCCTGCTGAACAATGCGCCGAATAGTAGCCGCTGCCGTTTTCGTTCCCCAACGAGATGTGTCTACAAGACGATACAGTTCTGCAAACGTAGCGAATCCGCCACATTTTTCAAGTGCTGCGATTACCTGCTCCTTTTGTGTCACATAGACATTATACCATAAAGAGGCTTTTCGTAGCGGTCATTCATCAAGAATACGCAAGTCCGCTATCTTCTTGCTCCATTCAGAGCGAACACGCTCAAGCTCAAGTCTACGTCTAACAGCCATATCGAGATATGACCGCTCGCTGTCAATTCCGACAAACAGTCTCCCGACAAGATTTGCCGCTATGCCTGTTGTCCCACTTCCCATGAATGGATCAAGAATTCGCGCACCTTTATTTGTGCATGCAAGAATCGCACGGACGACCAGCGCCAATGGCTTTTGCGTCGGATGTCTGCCGCATGTCTTTTCCCATGGTGCAATCGCCGGCATCCGCCACACGTCGGTCATCTGCCTATTGCCAGCTATCTTGCGCATCAAGCCGTAGTTAAAACAATGCGACACACGCTTTGACTTGCGCGCCCATAAAACGACCTCCGTTGAATGAGTGAAGAATCGGCAGCTCAGATTTGGAGGAGGGTTCGTCTTCTGCCACGTGATGGCGTTAAGTATCCGATAGTCTAATTCCGTCAATGCGCTTGCAACAGAAAAGATGTTGTGAAACGTGCCACAAACCCAAATTGTACCGGCATCGCTAAGCTTCTCACGACATATCCTTAGCCAGTCATAATTAAATGCCGAGTCTTCTGCATGCCCATTTGACTTGTCCCAGTTGCCCTTGTTGACGCACACAGCCCTCCCCGAATGCACAGACATACCACCATTAGAAAGGAAATACGGCGGGTCGGCAAATATCATGTCGAAATGACCGTCAAGATTCGTGACGATATCTCTACAGTCACCCCTATAGAGAACAAAGTCATTCCCATCTGATTTATAGTAAGGCAACATCTCTCTTTAGATGAAGAGCGAAGACATGACACCGTCTTCTATTTCCTTTATGTTGAACACAGTCGGGAGAACATCGAAAGTCTCTCTAAGATTCTGACGCGCACTCCTCCATCCCGCCCCGTCAGTAAACCATACGAACTTAAAGCCCTTGATATTCTGCGATTCAATGGCCAGCATCTTGTAGCTACGAGCCGTCTCATTCAGTTTAGAACCACCGCTCCCGTAGAAATTCGTCTCTATCGCATACACGCACGAAGATGTCTTCACAACAAAGTCGAACCGTTTCACCGTCTTTCCACTATTCGTTAACGAAGAAATGTCTATACCCCACCTACGCGCCAGGTCATCTGAATACATTTCCTTGTAATATTCAACGTCCGCACGCCTAAGGAATCCTTCAACAAGGTCTTCCATTAAGTGCCCGCCTCTGTTCTTACGACCGTTCGAATCCAATCCTGTTTCCACGCCAACCACATAATCATAAAGGTTGTTCACGAGATGCTTCGATATGAGATCGAAAAGACCGGTCTTCCGCATGAACACACAATACTCGTCAACATCCTGCACCATGCCGCCAAAGTTGTAGACCCCGCCGCCCTCATCGTCCCTTGCGTAGATCTCCGACTCACGTTTTGCCAGCAAAATCGGAATTGCGCGTAGTATCGACGGATAGTTTTTTAGAAGCTCACGAAACTCTACCTCAATGTCATTCGACCCGATGAGAGAATTTAGGATGTGCAGCTCCGCCTTAAGTGGGCGGGCATTCTCTATGACCTTCTTGAAATCCGTATAATAATTGTAATTTGAAATGCTGTCACGAAATTGCGCCAGCCATGTATCAAAATTCCTCATGTCATCTACTCCCCATAGTTCCTTATCGCAAGTTCTGCTATCTTGCCTCGCCCATCGCCTTTCGAGTTGATTGCGCGAGATGCCACAACACGCTTTATGTCAAACCCCTGATAAAGCTCTTCGAAGAAATCATCTTCTGGGTCTACGTTGTGCGGGTCAGAGTTTGAGAGCATCCACTGGTGCCCAGCTCTGTCAAGCTTCCGGCAGAACTGCGCCAACCGCCGTTGCTCGTCGTCATTAAACCCGCCTTTTGCGTATGCCGTAAACGCCGCACTTTGTGTAAGCGGGCGGTATGGGGGATCAAAATAGAAGAACGCCTTGCTCTTCACGGATTTCATGACATCCTCAAAGTCACCGTTCAATATTGTCACCTTCTGCAAAACCTTGTTAAGTGCACGTATGTTGTCCGCATCGCAGATAGTCGGGTTCTTCGCCTTTCCAAACGGGACATTGAATTCCCCCTTCGAATTTACACGGTAAAGGCCATTGAAACAAGTCTTGTTGAGGAAAATGAATAGCGCCGACGTTTCAAGTTCGTCGCCCTTATGCGCATTGAACTTATCTCGCAACTTGTTATACATGTCTTGCCGCAACTCCTCGGTTGCACACTTACCGAATTCCTCTTGCAACCTAGACAGGAGCCCTATCAGCTCTTCAGGATTTGTCTTAATCGTCTTGTATGTAGAAACGAGTTCCGAATTGGCATCGTTTATGATAGCTCGCTTGATGTTCGGATATTTGGCAAGAACATGGAAAAGCATCGCGGCGCCGCCCACAAATGGTTCAACATAAACAAGATCCTCTCTTTGAGTAAAATCATTCGGCAAAAGCGCATCCAACTGTCCCAATAACTGTCCTTTGCCCCCGGCCCACTTAACGAATGGTCTTGCGCGCATAGTAGCGCCTCCATGTGCAACGGATGAAAGGCTTATTAAAATAAAAGCCATGGCAAGACGTCCAAACGTCTGAAAACCATCTTTCATGTCTTTTACTGCCTTTCGCTCTCTGCGCAATCAGCCGCGGAGACCGCCTCGCATGCATAAAAAGAGCGCATTATCTCTTCCATGCACTCTCGCGAAGCCCGACCAAAGGCTTATCTGTGAATGCACGAAAAAGACAATGCGCCCAGATGGGCGCATCATCACTTACATGCCGTTCACAGATTGAAATGTTTGGTCGTATTTCGCGAGAACGACGTGTAGCGTTGATGCTACATTGTTAAGCGCCCGGCGAGGATTCATTCAATGTGGCGACGGCGACTTGTCGACGTCGCCACATCGTTTTTGCACCCGTTTTCCGGACTATGACCCCGCGTCGCGCATACCGCCTCGCGGGATGTGGGTATTATAGCGAAAACGCCGCGCGGAAATCAAGCGCGGCGAGATTACAGTGCGGGCGAAACCACGACACATTTGCCGCGAAAGAGCGGCAGGGTCGAATTAGGGGCGAATAGCGTCAGTTAGGGTCGCGGCGAATTTGCCGCGAAAAGCGGGGCGCGCGACAACTAAGGCGGCGCGGCGCATTTGCCGCGCCGCCGCAGATGCTACGAAGAAAAACGCACCTTATGGAAGGTGAGGCAAGGGACGAGGGGGCGAGTGCCGAACTGAGCGACATGCGGCGACGCGGTTCGTCGGATGCGCGGTGAGACACGTCGCAAGGCGAGGAGG
>CACYNF010000085.1 GCA_902775595.1 uncultured bacterium
CCATCCACGTCGACGTGAACATCGTGCATGGCGACGTGCTCGACCTCGACGCCTTCCGCGACAAGGAAGTGGATCTCGTGTTCCTGCTCGACGGCGAGAATGTCGTGCGCGGAACCGAGAAGGACGGCAAGACGCCGCGCAAGCTCACGCCCGTCACCTACCACTGGGAAATCCAGTTCGCCGAATACGCCAACTGGCACACGCCCGAAGTTCCCGACTATCCGGAGGGGACGTTCAAGGGGCATGAAGTCGTGTTCTCGTTCCGCTATCCCGAGACGGCCGGCAAGTTCGGCATGAACTTCCGCGCGTGCTGCGAGTCCGGGAAGGTGACAGTGCGAAAGATCCTCGTCCGTGAACGCGCGGAGAAGTACATGGACAAGTTTATGAAGCTGCCCGAGGGCTTCAAGTGCGAATACTCCGACAAGGTCCTGAAGGCGCCGCACATGCGCGGAATCGTCGCCGGCTGCGCGCACAGCGTCGAGTCCTACGAGAAGATCCGCGGCTGGGGCTGCAACCTTGTGCGCTTCTGGATGAACCCCGACAAGGAGGGCGACTTCGAGAAGACCGACGCGCTTCTGCCCGTGCTCCAGAAGCTTGGCATCAACGTCATTCTCGCGCCCGCGACGCCCGGCCCGCGCGGCCCCAGGGGGCAGGCCTACCGGCTCTTCAACGACGAGGCGCTCTACAAGCAGTATCTCGCGAACTGGAAGAGGGTCGCCGAGCGCTACAAGGGCGATGCGCGCATCTTCGCGTACGACCTCATGAACGAGCCGTTCCAGGAGCTTCGCGCGAATCCCGACGACAAGTACAACTTCCTTGCCGTGCAGTACGAGGCCGCGAAGATCGTCCGCGCGATCGACCCAGACCGCGTGCTCGTCGCGAGCGCCTCGGGCGGCAGCTCGCCCGGCAACTACAACGCCTGCGACATGCGTCCGCTGCCGATGAAGGACGTCATCTACCAGATGCACTTCTACGCGCCGTTCTTCCTCACGCACGCCGGGCTCTACGGCACGAAGCTGCTGCCGAATGACCCCTATCCCGGCACGCTTAAGCGCAACACGAAGTGGACGAAGAAAGAGGTCGGGACGGTCATGGACTACATGAACGACTTCATCGAGCGCTGGGGCGCGCAGATCTACGTGGGCGAGTTCTCCTGCATGAGCATCCAGCCCGGCGCCGCGCAGTGGCTTGACGACGTAGCGGGACTCATCGAGGAGCACGGTTGGAAATTCTGGACCTTCCACTCCTACGGCGAGTTCTACGGATGGAACCTCGAATACAAGGCCGACGAGAAGACCGGCAAGCCGGTCAAGATCAAGCCCGACGAGACGACCGACCGCCTCGAAGTGCTGAAGAAGTGGTGGGCAAAAAACCAGGAAAGCTGACATGAAGAAACAGATGGTTGTCGTCGCGTCCGGCCTCATAAAGAACAGGCTCGACCTCTACGCGGTGCTCACGGCCGTGGGGATACACACCGCAGACGGTCTCAGGAAGTGACGCCCATGGACGCGAAGCTCTTTTCGGACGAGATACGCGAGCGCGAGCGGCGCAGGCGGAGGAAGGACCTTCTTTGGAGCGTCGCCTCTTTTGCGCTGCACTTGGTCGTCTTCGGTGCCATCGTGCTGATGACGCCAGTCAAGAGCCTCGTGTTCGAAAAGGAGAAGAAGAAGGCCAATCCCGCTGCGGACCTTTCCGCCGACCGCATTGAGCAGATCGCAGATTCGCTCTCGCAGGCGAGGGTCAACGAGCTCCTGAAGCAGCTAGAGGCGCTGCAGGCGGTTCTCCACAACATGGATCTCATGAAGGAGAAGCTGCAGGAGGACTACGATGCCTTTGCGGCCGATTCTTCGGAGGGCCTCAAAGCGACGCTCGCAAAGGCGCTCGACGAGGTGGAGAAGGCGCAGAAGGATGCATCGGTTGCGCAGGGGCCGGTCATAGGCAAGGTCGAGAAGATGGTCGCCGAGGAAAAACTCGACCTGAAGGACGAGGAGCGCTCGAAGTGGCTTCATTCAGCCGCCGGCGAACTTATGACCATCGACGGCGAGAGCGTCGCCGATGCGCAGGCGCGCGCCGGAAACACGCTTGACCTGATCCAGGTGAAGGCCGAGTTCGGCGGATACAGAAAGACGGCCGAGGCTTCCGAGAAGCTCCGCGGTGCGCAGATGGAAGCTTCGCAGATGCAGAACCAGGCGCAGAAGGAGGCTTCTGAAATCGGCGCAAAGCTCGCCGAGATGCGCCGCCGCAAACTCGAGCTTGAGTACCACGAGAAATGGCTTGCTGGTCAGAAGGAGCGCCTTGCCAAGATAGAGGCCGACAGGGAGGCTCTTCGCAACGAGCTTGAACAGGCGAGGAAGGAGCTGAAAGACGCCGCCGCCGAGAAGGGGGGTGGCGCATGAGAAGTGCGTGTGCGGCAGTCGCGGCGGGCGCGGTTATGCTTTTCGCGGGGGTTGCCTCCGCCGGCAACGTGGATCGCCTCGAAAGGAGGATACGCGACCTTGAGGCCCGTATTGCCAGGCAGGACAAGATGGCTGACGAGATGAAGCACCGTCTTGTCAAGGAGGACAAGAAGCTCGCCGATCTCGAGGCAAAGGTCAAGAGTCTTGAGGATGTCCGCAGGAGAAATGTCAACGACGAGCAGGTGGCCAAGCTGCGCCGCGCGACCAAGGCCCAGGACGACATTGCCGCGCGCATCGAGCTTCTTCGGAAGATTCTGGAGAACGACGAACCCGAGCTTCGGAAACTCGTGCAGACGAACCGCACCGAGAACTCTCTCGTCGAGAGAAACGTCTCCGTGATGAAGATGACCGACGCCTACGAGCTTGCCAAGGAGCTCGAGAGCGCGATCACCGAGTCGTACAAGGACATAAAGGCCACCCAGACGGCGATAGAGCGCAAGATGAGCTTCAACGCCGCGCAGAAGATCACCGACGTCGCGAAGGCGGTGCGTCTTGAGGCGAACCGGAAGGCCATCGAGGACAATCCGAGGACAAAGGAGGCACTCGATGCGCAGAAGATCGCCCAGACGGAAGTCGTGCGCGAGGCGGACAACATCGTCGAGACGGCCGTCTCGATGATGCAGGAGGCGCTTGAGATCGTCATGCCCGACGACGGCACCAGGCCGGAAGCCAAGGGCGCACGGGAGAAGACGATCGCATGGCTGAAGGAGAGCGACTTCGAGAAGCGCTCGCAGGACGAGGCGCGGAAGAGCCGGCTTGAGCAGATGTCCGCCGCCGCCGAGTACCAGGTCGCCATCTCCGCAGCTGCAGCCGAAGACGAGCAGGAGCGCGCGAAGGACCTTACAAAGGTCATGGAGGACGCGGCAGAGGTCGTCAGCAACACGGACGCCGCCGAGCTGGCGCAGGCTGCCGCGGCCGTTCAAACTGCCGCCGCGCAAAGCCCTGCGCCAGGAGAGCTGGAGCCCTTGGACGCCAAGAGGCCAGAGCTTGTCGGCGGGAACATCATCAGCCTCTCAGGTCGCCAGTCGTTCGACGTCATCCCGGCAAAGTGGATGTATGTCCAGGACTGGTATGTGATCGGGCCGTTTCCCAACCCGAACCGCATAAACCTAAGGCGCAAGTTCCCGCCGGAGTCGGTCGTCGATCTCGACGCGACCTATGTGGGCAAGGACGGTCGCACTGTAAAGTGGGAATTCATGCAGACTATGAACTCTACGCCGAAGGAGGCATGGCGCGCCGAAGGCAAGGCTACTGCCGTGCCGCCTACCGCCGAGGAGTATGGCATCTGGTATGCGTATGCCGAGGTTTTCTCAGACATCGAATGCGACCGCTGGATCGCCGTCGGTTCTGACGACCGCAGCGACATCTGGATCAACGACGTGCCGGTGTGGGGCTCGTCCAGCAAGCTAAAACAGTGGCGCATCGACGAGGGCTATCGCCGTATTCATCTGAAGAAGGGCCGCAACCGCATACTCGCGCGCATCGAGAATGGATGGATGAACCTGTCGTGGTCTGTCTGCATTTCCGTAGAGGACGGCAGACTCGGTCTGTAGAACGGCGGGGAGCGGCAGAGACGGACGCCGCGAATTATGGTATAATCTGCGCTGTGATAGATGCGTTGAGAAAATTTGCTGATGTTATTTCGCTTGCACAGGCGTCTCTCGGCGAAAAGGCTAAGAGGGGGGATGGTCTGTGAAGTACCGCTACCTCTACCAGACCAAGGACAACGAGAACAAGGAGGGCTGGATCAAGGCCAAAAGCCGCGAGAACGCCTATGCCGAGCTTCGAAAGGCCGGCATCAGGCCCTATCGCGTAATAGGCGACGATCCGCTGAACTGGAAGCCGTACGCGGCGGGTGCGGTCATCGTCCTTCTCGCGACAGCTCTCGCCGCCGTCCTTCTTGCCGGGCGCGAGGACATGAGGCCGCATCCGCGTGCGCAGCTCGTCGGCGATCGCGCCGTCATCGACGCGGGGGTCTATTCCGGCTGGACGAATGTCCTCTCCTCCGCGCTGGATCTGCGTCTCGCGAAGTATGCCCAGCCAGGGAAGTTCGTCGAGGCGTCCAAGCCCTCCGAGGAGGAGTGCGCCGATCTTCTTGCGGCGCTTGACGAGCCGGTTCCGTATGTAGCCGGCGAGCCGCCGGAGCACCGCATGCTCAAGAACATTGTCGCGAAGATGCGCGAGGACATGCGCGCCTATATCGCAGACGGCGGTGATGTCGCGGGCTATTTCGACTTCCTCGACGAACGCCAGTCGCAGGAGCGCGAGTTCCGCGAGAAGGCGCTCGACACCGTATACCGCGCCCCCGAGAGCCTTCGCGAACGCGCGTGGCTCGGCGTAAACGCCCGTCTCAAGGACATGGGCATTGAGCCGCTTTCGCGGCCCGCGGGAATCCAGGACGACGAGCGGGAATGACGAGGCATGTGCAAAACCTTTCGAAGGGCTTCAATATGAAAAATGCAGAAATGTCAGTGTTGAAAAACGGCCTCAGGGTCGTGCTTGTGCCGTGCGAGGCCGAGAGCGCCGCCGTCGGCGTGTTCGTGTCGAGCGGTTCGCGCCACGAGACGGCGAAGACCGCCGGAATATCGCACTTCATAGAGCACATGCTCTTCAAGGGGACGCCGACGAGAAAGCCAATCGACATAACGCGCGCGATCGAAGGCCGCGGGGGCAACTTCAACGCGATGACGGGCGAGGAGGCGACGTGCTATTTCGCGCATCTTCCCGACGACTATCTCGGCGAAGCGGTCGACATACTCTCCGACATGTATCTCCGCGCTACTATCCCAGAGGACGAGTTCGCCCGCGAGAAGCAGGTCGTTATCGAGGAGATCAAGATGTACGCCGACGAGCCAGACGCCGTCGCGATGGAGAACCTGCAGAGGAACCTCTTCCCTAAATCGATGCTCGGCTCGCCTGTCGCCGGGAGCGAAAAGTCGCTTGGACCGATGACGCCAGGCGACCTCAGGCGCTACGTCAAGTCGCACTACCGCGCGGACAACACGGTTGTCGTGATTGCCGGCAGCTTCGACGCGCAAAAGGCGCTCGCGCTCGTGGAGAAGTCCTTTTGGCCCCTAAAGGCGCTGCAAATGCGCCGCGCCGCAACTGGCAGGGACACGCTCGGTTCTGTCGTGCCGTCCGTGACTGCGAAGAAGGACATCCACCAGACGCAGCTCGCGCTCGGCTACCGCACGTTCGGCATACGCGACCGCCGCAAATACGCGGCTACCGTGCTTGACGCGATCCTCGGGCGCGGAATGTCCTCGCGGCTTTTCCAGGAAGTGCGGGAGAAGAGGGGGCTCAGCTACGACATCGCCTCCCGTATGCAGTTCTTCAGGGACGCGGGCATGTTCACCGTGACGGCGGGGCTTGACGCCTCCAAGGCGAAGCTCGCGCTTTCAACGATCGAGCGCGAGCTCAAGAAGGTATGCGAGAAGAAGATCCCCGCAGCAGAACTCGCCCGCGCGAAGGAATTCCTCGTCGGCAACTTCCGGCTTTCGCACGAGAGGGTTACGTCGAAGCTCTTTTTCTACGGGCAGACGATGCTTTCGTTCGGCCGCCTTATGTCGCCGGACGAGCAGGTCGCGGAGATAAAGGCCGTCACCGCCGCCGACGTGCAGGCGGTCGCGAAGGCCATCTTCAGGCCGTGCAACAGAAGCATAAGCTGGGTCGTTCCCGGCGGAAGGGAAAATTCGAAATGAGAGTTACGCGGTTTTTTGTTGTACTTGCGGTGGCTCAGTCGCTTTCTGTCGGGTTTGCGGCTCCTTTCGGTGTCCGCCTCGGCGAGCGGCTGGGAGACCCAGTCCCCGCGCTGACGGCGGAGAGTCTTGAGTTGTTTACGCTGACGAATGACTTTTCTCGTTTCTCTGAGCCGAGATTCCAGCGTCGCTCTACAGAAGTCGACTTATCCCGGCCGCTGATGGGTGTCTCAAGAACCGATGTTGAAATAGACCAAGACGGCGTCGGTTATGAGTTTACGATTCGGGGACGCTTTCGCAGAGGTCTTGCGAGGGAAGAGAGTCTTCGCAAAATTGAGGCGCTTCGCAAGGATGTTGAGCATGAATGTGGCTTCAAGTTGAACGATTATTCTTTTTCTGCTTCACGAGTTGCCTTTTTGGGAAGAGGTGGCAGACAGAGGACGCTGCCCTCGGACACTGTTGGCGGAGAAGGTCGCGGTCCAGAGTTGTGGACAGACCTTGACAGCGTTGTAGCTGATTCCGTGACGACTTGTGACGGAATGTGCGTGTCTATTTGTTGCGGCGTAAACACGTCTTCGTCAAGCGAGGCAGGAGCGAGCGGAATGGACTCGCCGGTCAACGTCACCGTTAGATTTCTTCTTGTCAATGTACTTCGGAAGGCGGAAGATCGTGCGGCTGCAGAGAACAAGCTTGTCGCGGACAGGAAGGAGATTGCGAAGTCCGCTCGCATAAAGGAGTTTTTCGGCGTGGAGTTCGGCAAGCCGATGCAGGTGCCTACAAACGAATTGGCAAAGGCGCATTATGAGACATGGTCGCAGGGCGACAATGGTGAAAAGAAGGACCATGCCAATGTTTCTTACTGGGAGAAGAGTCTTAAGGACTCCAAGGATTTGCAAGTTCCGTTTGTAGACGAGTTGTTTACCAAATATTCGCTTAAGACTCTACGCGCAGGCGGAGTGTGTGGCTATGGAAATGTTTCGAAGGATGTCGACAAGATGGAAGCGATACGGCGCTTAGATAATTTTGCACTTGAAATGAACAAGAAGTACGGCATAGCCATGCACAGGGGACTAATCCCTGCCGACAAAAAAGAGGGAGAGCTCAGAGACAGACGTTTTGCCAATGATTTTGTTCAATATGATTTCCAAAACGATTATGTGATCGTGACCCTATATTTCGGTCTCAAGAGAGGCCGTGTCACATTTACGCTGGAAGACATATCCGGTTCGGAGGTCATCAGGGAAGAGGGCTGGGAAGCTATTGCCGAAAAGGACAAGGACGCAGAGGGCGAGTGACAGAGATCCTCGTTGTCGCCTTGTTCCAATTTCGCAAGTCGCGTTGGCCTTAGTCCCGCAGACCTTTATCGCGCAGACCTGCACTGATCTTTGTAATCGCATAGCTCTTTGGTCGCGCAGGCTTTTCTTAGACCACTATAGGTTTCGCCAGCTACAGGTCGCGCCGTCGCTGCATAGGCATTGGGCGGCGATTTTTCTTCGCGTCATTTTTGAGAATCCTATGCGGAAAAATCTTGAGGGGTGCCAAATTCTAGGATGTGGCGGCCGATGGGTGGGGAGATTTGGTATAATATCTCTCGTATAATTTGGTTGGAGTGTAAAAACATTGAGATGTGAGAGCGGGAATAATGAATGAGTCTAACAAAGTGTCATTTGCCGAAAAGTCATCGACTGAAAAGCCGTCTGCCGAAAATCTGTCTGCCGAAAGACCGTTTGCAGGAGGAGTGGTGAGCGCTACAATGTTCAGCGGGGCGACGTTTGACTCGCGCGAGGTGAAGCCAGGGATGCTCTTTGTCGCGCTGAAGGGCGAGAAGGCAGATGGTCACGACTACATCCCACAGGCGCTCGAGAAGGGCGCGGCCGGAATCATCGACGGCTATGACGAGCTCGACCGCGTGGCGAGGGAGTACCGCCGTTCGCTCAAGGCTAAGGTCGTCGCCATCACGGGTTCTGCCGGCAAGACCACGACGAAGGAACTCGTCAAGGCGTTCCTCTCGACCGTGGGCAAGGTCCACGCGACTGACGGGAACTTCAACAACCACATCGGGCTTCCGATCACCATCCTCAACTGCCCGAAAGACGCCGACTTCCTCGTTCTCGAAATGGGCACGAACCACCCCGGCGAGATAGCCCACCTCTGCGACATCGCGGAACCAGACTGCTCGCTCATCACAAACATAGGCACCGCGCACATGGAGTTCTTCGGTGACCAGGACGGGATTGCGCGCGAGAAAGGCGTCGTTCTTGAACGCGCGAAGGAATTCGGCGTCGTCTCCAATGAGAATGTGCGCCTTGGCATCCTGCGCGAAATGTGCCATGGCGAGTTCATTGAGGCAGATCCCCGCCAGGAATGGCTTGCGAAAGCGCTCGAAGGCGTCCTCCCTGGCGACCACAACCTCTCCAACGCGTGCCTCGCCTTCGCCCTCGCCGAGCGCTTCGGCGCCACGCGCGAAGGCTGCGCGGCTACACTCTCCGGTTTTTCGCTCCCAGGCGCGCGGTGGCGCATTTCCGAGAAATGGGGCGTGACTTTCATCGACGACTCCTACAACGCGAACCCCGACTCGATGATTGCCGCTCTCGACACACTCATGAAGACTCCCTGCGACGGCAAGCGCGTCGCAGTTCTTGGCGACATGTTCGAGCTTGGGGATAAATCGCTCGAGCTCCACAAAAAAGTCTTCGACCATGCGATGGCTCTTAAGATACCGCTCGTGATCGGCGTCGGCGAGATGTCGTCGCAGTGTCTTTGCCACCTCGCCTACAAGGAACTAAAAACACTCAAGAAGAAGTTTCGCGTCGATGTCTCTGCTGGCGATCTCGTGCTTTTGAAGGGATCGCACGGTATGCACCTTAGCGAGCTTATCGAGGATTGAGGTTCGATCAGTGAACGGCAAGGTGTTTTTTGTGTCCGGCATTGACACCGGAATCGGCAAGACAATGGCGACTGGGCTTATGGCTCGCTCGCTCGCCGCGGCCGGCCGCGATGTCATTACCGTCAAACTCGTCCAGACGGGCAACGATGGCTTTTCGGAAGACATCGACGCCCATCGCGCTATCTGCGGCGGCATTCGTTTCCCTGAAGACGGCGAAGGCCTTACCGCACCGCAGATATTCAAATTCCCGTCGTCTCCGCTTCTCGCCGCAGCGCTTGAAGGCCGCACAGTCGACGTCGAGGCGATATCTCGCGCCGTCCGGGAATGTGCAGCGCGGCACAAGATAGTTCTCGTCGAATCTGCAGGCGGGCTCGACGTCCCGCTGACGGAAGACATGCTTTCAGTCGACCTCGCAGCGCGCGAAGGGTGGCCGCTCGTGCTCGTTTCGTGCGGTCGGCTTGGCTCAATAAACCACACGCTTCTTTCGCTCGAGGCGGCGAAGGCGCGCGGAATGAGGGTCGCGGGCGTTGTATGGAACTGGTGCGATGGCGCGGATCCCGAGATCGACGCCGACTCGGTGGAGACGACGCGTCGCTATCTCTCGCGCTGGGGCTTCCCGCCGGTTGTCGTCCGCATCCCGCGCTTCGATGTTGGCGGCCCCTATCCCGAGGTCGACTTTTCGGAGATGTTCGGATGACGCCGCTCGAATATGACCGCGCGAGGATCTGGCACCCCTACGCATCGCTTAACAACCCGCCGCCGGTGCTGCACGCGAAAGCGGCGTCTGGCGTGGAGATCGAACTTGCCGACGGTTCGCGGCTCATCGACGCGGTGTCGAGCTGGTGGTGCGTCGCGCATGGCCACAACCATCCCGCGATAGTCGAGGCGATACGCCGCCAGTCGGAGAAGATGTGCCACGTGATGTTCGGCGGCTTTACCCACGACCCGGCCGTAGAACTCGCAGAGAAGCTCGCGGCGATTGCGCCGCATGGTCTTGATCGCGTGTTCTTCGCGGACTCCGGGTCGATCTCCGTGGAAGTCGCCGCGAAGATGGCCGTTCAGTACCAGAACGCGCTCGGGCACCCAGAGCGCAACCGACTTCTCGCGCTGAAGGGCGGCTACCACGGCGACACATCGCTCGCGATGGCGCTCTCCGACCCCGACGGAATGCACATGCTCTTCAAGGGGATAATGACGAAGCACTTCTTTGCGGAGAAGCCGTCCATCCCGACATGGGGCGAGTGGAATGACGCTGACGCGGAGTCTCTTCGCCGCGTAGTCGACGAGCACGGCGGCGAAATCGCCGCGGTCATCTGCGAGCCAGTCTTCCAGGCGGCGAACGCGATGAACTTCTACCACCCGGAGTATTTGCGCGAAATGCGCCGCCTCTGCGACGAGCGCGGGATGCTGCTCGTCTTCGACGAAATCGCCGCGGGCTTCTATCGCACAGGCCCTCTTTGGGCCCATTCACGTGCCGGCATAACGCCTGACATCATGACCGTCGGCAAGGCGCTGACTGGCGGGCATATGACGCTTGCGGCGACGCTTGCGAGCGGGAAAGTCGCGGACACGATCTCTGGAGGCCGTCCGTCGGCGTTCATGCATGGTCCCACCTATATGGCCAATCCGCTTGCGTGTGCCGCTGCCTGCGCGTCCCTCGGTCTTTTCGCGAAAGGCGACTACGCGGCAGATGTGGCGCGGATCGAGCGCCGGTTCCGCGAAGGACTCGGGGCTTTGCGCGGAAGGCCAAATGTGCGCGACGTGCGCGTTCTCGGCGCGGCGGGTGTAGTCGAAGTGGAGCGTCTTCCCGCGCGGTCCGACATCTCCCGCGTCATCCGCGAGCACGGCGTATGGCTGAGGCCTTTCTCGAATTTCATCTACTCGATGCCGCCGCTCGTCGCAGACGAGGCGACGGTTGATCGCATTGTCGGGGCGCTTGTCGACCTTGCTTCCGCGCCGCCCGGTCCGCCGCCGGAGGACGGTGATTTCCATGAGTGAGGCGTATTCCGTAAAGATGCGCGCGTCGAGCGGCGGGAATCATGTTTCCGGCGCCGAGAAGATCGTCTCCGCGTCGTCGGTTTCGAAGGTTGCGTCACGGCTCGTCGAACGTGCATTGTCGCACGAACGCGGCACTCCTGATTTCATAAACGTCAAGGTCGAGGCGCTTCCCGAAGGCATCCTTCGTCTCAAGGCGCTTCCCGTGAAGACGCATGTGGTCGCGACGCCCGCCGAAGGGCGGGCGCTCGCGGCGCGGCTCCTGGCAGATGCCGGAATCTCCCGTATCGACGAAATCATGGCGCGTTTTTCCGAGACCCATTCGCTTCGCGGCGCCATGCTGCTCGACGCCGACACGCTCGAACGGCTTGAACCGGACAAGTCGCGCGGCGTGCGCGCGACGTACATGGACGACGCCGCGTCTATTGCAAGGGGAACGGCGGGCGTAAAGAACCACTACGCCGAGGCGATCGTCCTCGCGACGAAGGTCCAGAACGCGCCCGGCATCGTCGCCGAAATCTGCGTGTCGGACGATCCCGACTACGTGACCGGATATGTCGCGACGCGCGAACTCGGCTATCGGCGGATCACGGTCCTCAAGGAGAAGGGCGATCCTAACGGCGGGCGCATCTTCCTGTATCGCGGGCCGCGCGACGGAGTCGCAAAGACGATCGAGTTCCTTGAGAAGACGCCGGTGCTCGTCGAGGATGTTCCGACGATTTCGTCCGCGGCAAATGCGCCGCGCCGCTTCGAGGGGCTTGCGGCCGATCTCGAATCGCGCCGCGCTGCGGGGCTCTGGCGCGAGTGCCGCACGCTTGAAGGCCCGACGGGGCCTACGGCGATCGTCGGCGGTCGCGAGCTCGTCGTCTTCGCGTCGAACGACTATCTCGACCTCGCGCGTGATCCGCGCGTCGTCAAGGCGGCGGCGGACGCCGCGAACGAGTTTGGCGCGGGGTCGGGCGGTTCGCGTCTTACGACCGGCACGCAGCCGGTGCATTTGCGGCTTGAAGACGCGCTTGCCAAGTTCAAGGGCTCGGAATCGGCGCTCCTCTACGGAACTGGCTATATGGCGAACGTGGGAGCGATCTCTTCGCTTGTCGGGAAAGGCGACGCAGTTCTCTCCGACGAATTGAACCACGCCTCAATCATCGACGGCTGCCGGCTTTCGGGTGCGGACGTGCTCGTCTATCGCCATGGCGACATGGAGGACCTTGACCGAAAGCTTGGCGCTTGCCGCGAACATCGCCGTCGCCTCGCCGTTTCCGACGGCGTGTTTTCGATGGACGGCGACATTCTCGACTTGCCGCGCTTTTTGGAGGTGACGCGTCGCCACGATGCGCTTTCCATGGTGGACGAGGCGCTCTCGTTTACTGATAATCA
>CACYNF010000086.1 GCA_902775595.1 uncultured bacterium
CAAAGCGAATATCAATTCGCTGCGGCATCCCGCGCTGACTTCCTTGAACGCCCCTGGAAGCATACTCTGAAATTCCTCCCAGCGCGAGCCTCGATCCAGACGAAGACCGAACGGTGGAAAGCAGAACACCTTGTCATACTTCCACATGTTGTCGGCCATAAACTCAAACGCAGACATGCAAAGCGCCCGTCCGCGCCCCTTGTATCTGCCAAGTGCCATCTCGGAAAAATTGATGTTGCGCTGGTTTATGTCTATCGAGTCGCCCCGCAGCTCCGTATCTTTCTCCAGGGCAAAGTCCATCACCGGACTCCGTCCGCATGCAATATCCGCCATCAAGCCGCCCGGCCTGAACGAAACCAACCTTTCAATCAACGGAATCAGCGACGACGGCACATTGAGGTTGTCTAAATCAGACTGCCTCGCGCACTCTCGGATGATAAACGCGCAATCCTCCGGCGTAAACGCCCTCTGCATCCTGGAAATTTCATTCCACCTTGGCCACAAATCACGCATAAGGTCTTCTCGAAGAGGATAGGAACAATCAATGCAATTCACGAAATCACGGAGTTCTTCCCCGCTAGACAAGTAGCGATTTCCCAATTTCGAAAACAAATAAGCTATCTCGGCGCAAACATACGAGATCTCATTAGCCGGAAGCGCACCTCGCAGCATATTCGCCAGATGAAATAATTTCTTCTGCTTTGTATTTTCGCTATCCATATAGACTTTTACCTCTTTACGGCGCGAATTATACCACAAATTCAGCCAACCTGTCAATGGGGTTATTAAAAACCATATAATATGTGTTGTGCCTAACTTATCGTGCGATAGTGTGTCCCCGTAGAGAAAACCGCCACGCACCAAGAAAATCCCACTTCTGCCGCAAAACTGCCTGGGAAATAAGTAGTCTGACATTCTCCTCCCATGATGTCAGCCCACATGGACGAACACTCTACCGCGGCATTTCTGTCGCGGACCAGCCAGCCATAAACCTTTCGACTTTCTTCCATAAATCTACCCGTTCTACATGTTCCTCGCGGCAAAGACTTTTAGTGTCCATCGCCGAGTTCACAACCATTTTACCAAACGAATCTTAAATCTAATCTTAAATCGTAAAAACCTTTTGCGGCGGGAAAATGGGGCTTTGGGCAGACTAAGTTGCGAGTTTTTCGGGGGGGGGGGCATGTACTTGGTTGTTCTGGATGCGCCGCCAAGATGGCGACGTTCCCAGTTAACGGAAGCGTGCGTTTTCTGCCGCGGGCAAAGGTAAGCGAGTCGACGGAACGTCGGCGAGCGCAAGGGCTACGAAGAAAAACGCGCCTTATGGAAGGTCGGGTCAAGGCGACGCGTGTGAGGAGCATGCGCAGGGGAACGGCGAGCACGGTTGCCCTGACCGTGACCGCACATTGGAAGGCCGCACACACCAGCACAGAACATCAACAAGAATGCGAAGCAAGCCGCACATTGGAAGGCAAACCCCCACACACCACACACGCCAGTTGAGCGGCATGATGCGATTATGCTATAATTTCCTCCATACGGCGGGAAGCCGGAAAGTCCTGTGAAATCCAGGCGCTGTCGCGCAGCCGTCAAAGCCGGAATGCGGCCCCCGCCCATAACCTCAAGTACCCTCGCAAGAGGGGGAAAGAAGAAAGATGAACAAACTGATTCCGGCGGCGTTTGCCGCCATGTCGCTCGGCGCATACGCCGCAGAGACGAACGAGACTGCGACGGCAGAACTGCCTCCAGTCGTAGTCGAGGCCTCGCGCATCGGCAAGACCCCGAATGAAATCCCCGCCGCCGTGCAGGTCATCACGCGCGGCGAAATCGCCGCGAGCGGCGCGAAGGACGTCGTGGACCTCCTGCAGAAGAAGGCGGCGACGATAGACTTCGCGCACCTCGGCGGCAACAACCCCGCCCTCGCGCAGATCGCCCCCCGCGGCTACGGCGAGAACGGCTTCGGGCGTCTCCTCGTCGTAGTCGACGGCGAACGCCTCAACAGCCCCGACATGAACGCACCCAACCTCGCGCAGATCGGCCTCGGCGCAATCGAGCGCATCGAGATTTTGCAGGGCTCGCAGAACGTCCTGCACGGCGACGTCGGCTCGGCCGGCATGATCAACATCATCACCGATCCTAACGACTACGAGACGCACGGGGCTATCGAGCTCCACGGTGGCAGCTGGAACACGATCGGCGCGAGCGCGTCGTTTCGCGGCGGCGTCGAGGACTGGGGCACGCAGTACTGGGTCAACGGCGGATGGGATCATTCCGACGGCTACCGCCACGACAGCGGCTTCGACTCCTACTACGCCGGCGGCGGCGTGAGACAGAACTTCGACAACGGCTCCTATGTGCGCCTCTCCGCGTTCTGGTCCGACGTCGACAGCGACCTTCCCGGCTACCTCTCGCGCTATGACTGGAAGCACCACCCGACCCGTTCCGACGGCTACAACGACTTCTACCGCCGCACGACGTACGGGCTTAACGCAACCGCCTACGGAGTGATCAACGACGACAATGCCGTGCGCCTCACGCAGACGTTCTCGCGCCGCCACCTCAAGAGCCGCGGCTACGGGTACTGGTACACCGACTACGACATCTACTCCTACGAGTTCACGCCCGAGTGGATAAACACGACGAAGCTCGGCGCGTTCGACAACGAGCTGATCGTCGGCGCGACTTTCCGCTACGACCGCAACGACGCCGCGAACTGGGGAACCTCGTCCTACGGCTACAGCCACTCGAAGTACGAGTACGACCGCCAGACGATGGGCTTCTACGCGCAGGACACGTTCAAGATCACCGAGGACATCGCCCTCGAGATCGGCGGGCGCTGCGAGCGCAGCTGGAACAAGTGCACGATGGCCGCCGATCCGCGCCGCGCCTACGACCTCACCGCGTGGGACGCCGCGCTTATCTTCACGCCCGTCGAGGGCCTCAAGGCCTACGCGAAGTTCTCGAACTTCTACAGGATGCCCTTCATCGACGAGGTCGCGTACTATTCGCGCGACGACCTCCTCTCGCCCGAGCGCGGCTGGCGCGCGGACGTCGGCTTCGACTGGTCGTTCCTCGAGGAATTCAACGTCGCAGGAAACGCCTACGTCTCGCGCACGAAGAACGAGATCTTCTACAATCCGCTCTTCCCCTACATGAGCTTCGGCTATCCCGGGTTCGGCGACAACGTGAACTCGCCGTCGCCCGTCATGCGCGAGGGCTTCGATTTGAGGGCGAGCTGGGAGAAGGACAAGGTCGCAGGCGTCTCGATTGCCTACAGCTTCGTCGACGCCGAGTTTGACGGCGGCGAATTCGACGGCAATGACGTTCCCATGGTCGCCAAGTCAGTCGTCTCCGCGAGCGGGCGCGTCTGGCTGTGGGACGACTGCTTCGTCTTCGGCGGCTACCGCTTCCGCACCGACTGCCGCTCGACTTCAGACTTCGCGAACGAGTACGAGAAGATCCCGTCCTTCGGGCTCTTCCACGTCGGCGTCCAGTACAGCCCGACGTGCTTCGGCCTCGACGGGCTGACGCTCGCGTTCACGGTCGACAATCTGTTCGACAAGAACTACTGCGACTACTCGACCTACGGCACGGCCTACTGGCCTGGCGCAGGCCGCAGCTACATGTTCACGATCCGCTACGAGTTCTAACGCGCGGCGGCGCGCTCGAGCGCGGCGCGGACCTTGTCGATCTGGAAAGCCCAGACAGGGACCATGCCGGGCTCGAGCTCCTTCTTTACGCGCGGGTCGAAGCGGAACTCTCCTTTGAGGAGGAAGTCCTCGAGCTCGCGCACTTCGCGGATGGTCAGCGGATCGGGCGCGGGAATCGGCTTCGGCGCACGGAAGGCGTCGGTGCGAAGCCAGACGGGATTCGTGAGCGCGCAGTGCTTCACGAGCTGCTGGCGCTTCTCGGCGAAGTCGGCATCGTTCTCGCCGAAGACGCGCGCGACGAGATAGCCGCCCTCCGCGTCCGCCGCGACATTCCACGTGATGCACCCGCCCACGAAGTCGCGCTTCTCGGCAAGCACCTTCCCGCCGCGGCCGAGGAGCTGCACGCGGGAGAGCTTCTTTTCGCCATCCGCGGGCCAAGCGAAGACCTCTACCTTGTGCGTCTTGCCGGCGCCGCTCTCGAGCTCCGCGCCCTGCAGGTTGCCGTCGACTTTCATGTAGAGCCCGGGACCGCTCGACATCGTATGGTGCGCGGCGCGGAACTCGCGCTTCAGGTCGTCGATCGTGAACGGACGGCGCAGGAAGGGAATCCAGTTGAAGAGCATCGTGCCCTTCTCCTCGATGCCGTGGGTCGGCGACAGGTCGAGCTCGGAGAACCCGGGCACGCGGTAGCCAAGGTCGAGAAGCGCAAACCAGAGGTTCTGGTAGTCGGCGTGATATGGATCGTACCCCTGCACCGTCATGCCGTCGAGATAGCCGTCGCGCATCAGCTGCGGAATCATGTCTGTCGCGATGTTGGTGACAAACGGCCCCTTGTTCTTGCCGTCCTTCGTCCACCAGCTCGTCGGATGCGCCCATATCGCGAGCGCGCCGTAGCGCCGCTGCTCTGCGACGATCGTCGCGTAGGTGCGGCGCCTCTGGTAGTCTCCGGTGAGCGCATTGCGCTCGGCCGTGTCGTTGTCGTAGTCGGAGTACCAGCACGGGCGGTCCTGGCTGTAGTCGTGCCACGCGGGGACGGTCTGCTTGAAGCCGACGTACCACATGTGACCGAAGCACGACTTCGGCGTCTCGTTGTCGAGATAGAAGAGCATGCCGCCGCCGCGCTCGTTGAGGCGCCTCAGCATCGCCTCGTTTCCGGCGACATCCATCATCTCTTCCATCTGGTCGTTCTTAAGCCCGCCGAAGTAGCGGTCGCGGTCGGCGCGTTCGTTCAGCGCATAGACCGCCCGGTTGCTCACGGTCCACGGGCTGCCGACTCCGTAAGAGTCGAGATGGTACTTCTCGGCCCACGCAAACAGATTGTTCTCTCCCACCTCTTCGCTCACGCCCGGCTTGCGGCAGTGGTGCGAGTGCCCTGCCGCCTTCGCAAACACAATCGGCTCTGCGGGCGACACGTCCCCGCCTGTGACGTTCCACGCTCCGAACGCCGCGCCCATCGGCACGAGCGCCGCAAATAATGCGATAGTCTTCATTGTCTTTCCTTTCTTGTCGGTTGGCTGTTCAGAAAATTCCCTCTTCGCGCATCTCACCGCCGCCCTTCCACTCCGGGTCGGGCTTCAGGAGCTCCGCATCAAGCCGCACGCCTGACGCGACGAGTCGCTTTCGCAGCGCCTCTTCGTCAAGCGACGCAAAGGAGCCGCCACGCGGCAGAAGCGCCGCGGCAGTTCCAGCCGCCTGCCCCGAAACGCAGCACGCGGGGAGACAGCGGACGACATCCCACATCTCGTCTGCACACGCAATGCAGCGCCCGGCTGCAAGAAGATTTGAAACGCCGGGCACGAGAAGCTGCCCGAAGCGAAGCGGATAGACGGGGCCCTTCCTGCGCCAGTCCGAGAAGATGCCGACGACAGGTCCGGACGCACCCTCGCCCGCGACACGCGCGAGCTTGAGGAGCGTAGGATAAGTCGGAATCGAAAAGACATGAAGCGGTTCCTGCCCAAGCGCGGCGCGGCGCTTGTTCTCCTCCTCGATGTCGAGCAGGATCGCGCGACGCGACGCGATCGCGTGGCGCGAGCGTTCGTCTGGATCATCGCCCGCATAGTCGCGCGCCGCGGCGGGATCGAGCTTCCTCAAAATCTTCCCCGCGCCGCACCTAAGATGTATGTGCCTTTCGCCGTCGACGACGTAGTACCAGCCGCACGGTATGTTTCCCGTGCGACCGCCGACAGTCGGCTCGCCGCAAAGCTGCGCGAGAGCCGCAGAGCCAGTCGCGTCGGTAAACGCGTTCGCGGCAAACGAGATACACTGTGCTCCGCAACGGGCGATAAGCTCCGCGATGCGAGTGCCCTCCCGGACGACATTCTCCGCCGAACAGTCGTAGAAGATGTCAACGCCAGCGTCGACAAGCGCACGCTCAAGCCCGAGCATCATGGGACCAGGATCGAACACGAGCTCGTAGCGTTTGTCCGAGAGCTCCTTCTTCGTGCCCTTCTTGTCGACCCACGCGCCGTTCGGCTTCGCGGCAGAATACTTCATCGGCAGGCGCAGCAGTTCCTCGGGAATCCCGAAAGTGACTTGCCTGCCGTAGCCATCGCAAAGCGGCATGAAGACAATGATGTGCCCCTGCGTCGAAAGTCCGCCGAGGACATTCGTGCGCTCGAGAAGGCACGTCTTCGCGCCGGCGCGCGCCGAGGCGAGAGCGGCGGCAACTCCCGCAAAGCCGCCGCCCACGACAACATGGTCGTACTTGCGGCGAGCGAAGAAACCATGAGAGCGAATGGCGGACGATGCGCCTTGCGCTTCATCGGCAAGACCGCCGAGCGGCGCAGTCGCGCCAAGCGCGGCCGCACCAGCAAAAAACGATCGCCTGTCCACTTTCATTCGAGAATAATCGCCCTCAGCATTGCGATGTCACTATCGGTAAGGCCGCAGTCCTTCAAGTACGCCTCGACCTTCTCGCGCGTGTTCGCGCCAGGATACTTGTTGATCACGTCGTAGATCTGGTTGAAGAGCGTCTCGTGGCGGAACCAGTTCCCCGCGTTCGTGAAGCCAGAACACTCCCAGTCCTTGTTCAGCTCGTCGTCGTCGACGCCCATCAACGCCTCGATGAGAAACGCAAGCGTACCCGTGCGGTCCTGCCCACCAATGCAGTGAAAGGCGATCGGGTAGTTCTTGGGCTTGAGAAAGACATCGAAGCACTGTTTCACGAGTTCCTTGCCGCGCGGCTTCGCAAGCCCGCCATACGCGGTCATCGCTACGTTCACCCACTTCACGCGGTCGCCGAGCGGCGAGACCGTCATCCCCGCGACCTCGCCCGCGCCGCGCAAGTCGAGGTCGGTGCGGATGCCGAGCTTGTCGAGGAGAATGCGCCGCGAATCGTCCGTGAGCCGTTCGCGCCCGCGATCGGAAGCGATCGGCACGCGGTGCCAGTCCTTCGCGTCGTGTTCGCCGCGGTAGATCTTCGCCATGTGCCCAGCCTGCCAGCAAGGGCGGTTCGTTAGCGTGCCCGCGTCGAACTCGGCGCGGCACTCGTCCCACGTGAGGAAGTCGATGTCCTCAGGATTGTCGTTGAGCCCTGCTGTTCGGTAGATGAGTCCCTGACGCATGCGCTTGCCGTCGAGACCAACGCGCCCGCCGAGATCGCGCACATTCGGTATGCCGGGAACATTGATAAGCCGCGGCGCAGTCGCGTCGGTCGTGAACTTCCGCGTCGCAGTCGCGAGACGGCGACCGCCGGCGATTGCAGAGACCTCGACTTCGTATGTCGTGCCGATCTCGAGGTTGTCGAAGAAGGTATACGTCTCTCGCGCGCAGGCGAAGTCAACGGGAGCCGAGGAACCGTCCGAAAAACAGCGGCGAAGCGCGACCTCGAAGACCGGCTGAACCGTCGACATGCCGGAGAATCCGTCCCACCAGCGCCAGGAGACGAGAACCGGCGTCGGCGCGTTCGGCTCCGCGGCAAGTATGCCGCGCTCGCCGGCGTCGGCAAACTTCTTCACGCGCTCGGCGAGAGGAAGGGAGAGATAGTCCATCTTGCGCTTCGACATGAGCCAGACGGCATCCTTCCCCGTCGGCTGGAGGATGACGAGCTCTCCTGCCGCAGCGCAAGAGACGATCAAGGAGGCGGCGGCTGAAATGACGCAGACTATCGGTCGTTTCATCAGAGGTTTCTCCTGCCCTTGGATTCCAGGTACTTTATGAGCTCGACGGGACGGTCGGTCTGTATCATCGTCGCTCCGTTTTCGAGCGCCCAGCCCCAGCTGCCGTCGGGATCGCCCTTGAAGCCGCGCTCGTCGGTATGTCCGGCGCAGAGACTGTCCCACAGCGTGTTTATCCAGATGCGCGGGCCTCCGTCCTTCTGCATCGCCTTGAGGCGCTCAAGCACCACTACCGGCGTCTCCTTCGCGATGCAGAGCTCGTACGCGCCCGGGACGCGGCTCTGCGCCTGCCACGCCTCGAACATCTTGATAGACCTCGCCGACGCCTCTTCGGACTTGCTCTCCATCTTCCCGCTGAAGTTGAGGTTTAGAATCGGCATGTAGTAGAACGTGCCGTCCTCAACGCCGGCCCAATGCTCCTTCATCTTCTTCTTGAGCTCGCCTGGCATGAAATAGCCCTTGAGGATGACCTCCTTCTCCATACCGAGCTTCTTCACGTATTCCGCGATGCCGTGCGGGTCGCGCGGGAACTTGTCGAGGTTAACGAGTATCCTGCCCTTCGTGATGGCGAGCGCCTCCTTGAGCGTGAGGATCTTGTAGTCGGTCAGCTCCTTTCCGTTCGAGCTCTTGAGCCGGTACTGGCCGATCTCCTCGAGAGTCAGGTCCAACGACCTGCCCTTGCCGTTGGAGACGCGGTCGAGCGTGCCGTCGTGGAGAAGGACGTATTCGCCGTCCTTTGTGGCGGAGACGTCGAGTTCGACGATGTCCGCGCCCTTCGCGATCGAACCCTCGATGGCTCCTACCGAGTTCTCGGGCGCGTTGCGCCAGTCGCCGCGGTGCATCGTCACGAACACGTAGTCGCGGTCTGCGCTGTCGAGCTTGGCGCGTATCTTTTCGGCGCGTGTCTGCTCTGCGCCGCACGACGAAGACGCAAGCGCGGCCGCCGCGAAAACGCAGACCAACGATTTAAGCAACGTAGTTTTCATTTTCATTCTCCTTTGGAAATTCATTCGACTACGACTTCCAGCGGACGCGTCGACTTTACGCTCAGGACCGGCTTTTCGTCGGCAGACTTGCGCTGTTCGCAAATGAGCGAGACGACGTTGCCGTCGGGAAGAGTCAGGTTCTCGATTCCGTGGCGCTCAAGAAGGCGGACCTTCCACGTCACCTTCCCGGGCGTGAAATCCATCCCGAACACATCGCGGATGAGCATTGCAATCGGCGTCACGCCCGAGAAGCCGACGAATTCGCGGCGGACAGGCTGGCCATAGAGCTTGCCGGGCGCGAAGCGCTCGGGGTCGTAGCTCTCCCAGATCGTCCCGGTGTCGGCATGGACGCGCGCGACGGCCGCGACGTGGCGCAACGCGAGACGGTGGGCGGCGTCGGAAAGCCCGCACGCATCGAGCCCCCTGACGATCATCCAGTCGGTGATGCACCACACTCCCCCGCGCCAGTAGTTGCCGCCGTCCGGTTCGTAGCCGGGATAGTCCTTCGCGAGCGAACGCGTGCCGCACGGCGCCGCGAAAGTCGCGGGATCCTCGAGCGCGGCTGCGAGACGGCGCGCGCGGGCAGGCGGCGCAATGCCGGCGAGAAGCGCCCAGAACGCGCCGATGTGACGCGCCTTCACGGGCGAACCGTCGCGGTCGAGGTCGTGGTAGAGCCCCGTCTCCTCGTTCCACATGCGCTCGTTCGCGATTCGCGTAAGGGCCACGATCTCGGCCTCAAGCCCCGCGTCGCGCGGCAGATCCGCCGCGGCGGCGATCGCGAGGAGGCACTTCGCGTCGAAGACCTGCTGGAAGGTGACGTCGACCCACGAGATGAAGCCGTGGTGGAACTCGGCCGAGTAGCGCTTCGTGTCGAAGCGCGGGATGTTGTCCATTCCGCAGCCCCAGCCCGAGCTCATGTAGGTGCCGTCCTTCCACGTGCGGTTGCGGCGAATCCACTCGTGGTAGGCGAGGAGGACGGGGTAGACGCGGCGAAGACGCGACTTGTCGCCGGAGTAGCGGTACCATTCGAGCTCGGCCCATGCGAAGATGTTGCCGCCGATGGACGAGAGGTCGCTACGCTCGAACTGGCTCCTGCCATCGTAGATGCCAAGCTGCCGCGGAATGAAGCCGTCGGAATCCTGCGCCGCGTAGAAGTTGTCGAGCTGGCAGATGAAGGGAAAGACGTTCGACGCATACTGGCCGAACATCGTGATGAAGCACGACCCCCAGACGAAGACGCTCTTCCCGAACGGCGTGTACACGTAGTTGCGCTTGAAGTTCGTACCCTTCTCGGGCTTGTGCAGCTTCTCGCCGACCATGCGCCATGCGTCCGCGAACGCGGCGACCTCGCGCGGATGGCCGTCCCACACGGCTCGCGGCACGCGAGTCTTCCACGCCTCGGCGTCCGGCAGCGCCTTGTCCTCGACCGTCTCGCCAACGAAGGTGTTGTCCTTGAACAGCGGCGAAGGGCCGTAGGTCCTGAAATACTGGTGTTCCCGCGTCGCGGGGTCTTCATCCGCAAACGCCCACGCCGCGGCAAGGGCAAGCAGCAGGCATGTAGTCTTTGTCCTCATGCCGTCAATGATACCATAAGAACATGGCAAAGGCAAGGTCGTGGCGGCTCAAGAAGCCGCTGTGGCAGGGCGTGGAGTCAAGCCGCACCGCGTTACTTGGCGGGGTTATTGTTGCGTAAACCAGCAGTAAACCAGCAGGGTCAGACTTGATTGCCACAGTAGAGTTTCCTTGTCATATCGGCACGCCCCTCTCGTTTCGCCGCTAGCCACCTTCAAACGTGCGATGGGCAAACCAAGCACCGAACCAGACGGCAGATCTGCAACCTCGTTCTCGCTGGACACATCTGCCCCACAACCTCCTCACAACCTCGGCAAACTCAGTCTGGCAAGCTGGCGTCACCAAGCAAGGAGTCGACAATTCTGACGACACCTGTTGGGAGCCCGTTTGTGTAAACCCCCATTCCTGCCCCATCCTTCAACGCCGCTTTGCTCAATGCCGCGCTTGCCCTCACTGCGTCATGAAACGAAAGACTGTTAGACTCGAAAAGATAACATGACAATGATGTCCACAAATTTGTTTCCGCGATTACGAGTTGCCGGCCAGAAATCTTTTCAAGCAGGTTTGTCTTCATGGCGAAAGCCTCCGCATGCTTGCCGTCTGCGGTCAATGCGTCAGACATCGACAGCTCGCATCCGTAAAGTTGCCAGGCGTTTGTATGACCTTGCATGCTGGAAAAAGCACTTGCACATAAGTTAGTCGCAATGTCATAGGCTCGCTCGTTGGCTTCAGAACCGGCAGCATCCAACAATATGTAAGTCTCCAAGATTCGGCATGTCGCCACATCCTCGACAGACGATGACGAAGATGCCAATGTCTCCAATAGATTTGTGAACGACAAGGCAGAGCCAAGATTTCCTGCGCGCAATGCCGCCGCAACAGAATTAAGCTGCTCAGCAAATTGTTCATCTGCCAACGAATGGCAATGTGCAAACAGCACTGCCATCACCACAACGACCTTCACCTTGCTCAATGTGTTTTTCATCATTCTCCTTGTTGTACGGTGTCTATTTGGCGACTCCAGTAGAGCCGAGCTCGCTTCACAAAATAGTGGTACTCGAGCGATGCGCCGTCTATCTTCCTTATGGCGCACGCATTGTGTCCGCACCTACGATCATTTGCCCTCATCCAAGCCTCAATATCGCCAAGTGCCGACCTCTGCCCACACCATGCTTCAAGAATCTCCATCCCGCCCTTATCGTCCAGCGGAGCATAATAGGCATAGCCGATGAGCACCCCCGCCCCAGATGCTGCAGCCCATTTCAGGCCGGGACTCGCCGTGTGACTAGCCGGTTTCGTGTAGTTGTTGTTTCTGTCTCCAATGTCAAGAACGGCACATCCGGCGAATACGACAGCGTCAACGTCATGCCAGCGGTTCGACACATCTGAAGGAAGGGCGATTTCATACAGTGCGCCGGTGTCATGCGTGCCATGTCCGGAATAGTAAAAGACATCGGCCTGTTGTTGGCACTGCTTTTTCGCCGACTCCGCCGAGCAAGCAATTGCACAAAGACAAGCCGTCCCTGCCGCCTGAACGGTCTTGAGATTGAACTCCCCTTCTGGAATCGAGGCACTGAGATCTCCGCCCCATCTCCCCCTTGCGCGGCCATATAGCCGCCCAGATACGTTGCCGTCGAAATGATCGCTGTCTGTGCGATCGCTCCCGCCGTCCGGACCGATAACCATGTCTATCGAGGTCTTGGCGACAATTTCGTCGTCTGCATTGCGGACGAGGCCGTTTGACTGTAGCCAGTCAGCCGCAACCGACACGCGAAAGACGTTCTGACCTTGCGAAGTCGTAGTTGCCATGCTTATGGGAATTGCCGCACCAGCTATGTCGTGCTCGCCGACGAAATCGACATAATACGCCTTGAGCCGTATCCTCCCGCCGAAGAGCCCAACAAAGTCGGACAACGTCATTTCGGAACCGCCAACGGTCGCCTGCACAATGACCGACTCCCCGACAAGCACAGGGTATTTCCATTCAATGGCGTTGCCAGAAGCATCCAGTAT
>CACYNF010000087.1 GCA_902775595.1 uncultured bacterium
CGCTCCGCAAGATGGGCATCGAGGTCGTGATGGTGAACTCCAACCCCGAGACAGTCTCGACCGACTACGACACCTCTGACACGCTCTACTTCGAACCGCTCACGTTCGAGGACGTGATGGAGATCTACGAGCGCGAGAAATGCGACGGCGCGATTGTCCAGTTCGGCGGTCAGACCCCGCTCAACCTCGCGGAAAAACTCGAGGCGGCGGGCGTAAACATCCTCGGCACCTCGCCCAAAGACATCGCACTCGCGGAGGACCGCGACTTCTTCCGCGCGCTTGTGAATGAAGTCGGCGTGAAACAGCCGCCAAGCGGCATCGCGCACACGGTTGACGATGCGCTCAAGATCGCGCAGGAGATCGGCTATCCCGTCCTCGTGCGTCCGTCGTTCGTCCTCGGAGGACGCGGCATGGCAATCGTCTACCATGAGGAGCGCCTCAGGGAATACGTCGAGGAGGCCGTGAAGATATCCGAAGGACGGGCGATCCTCATCGACAAGTTCCTCACCAATGCCATCGAACTCGACGTCGACTGCGTCTCGGACGGAAAGACGACAGTCGTAGGCGCGATTCTCGAGCACATCGAGGCGGCGGGCTGCCACTCTGGCGACGCCGCAGCGGTTACGCCGCCGGTCTCGCTCTCGCAGGAGACGATTGCCGAAGTAGAACGCATCGCGCGCACGTTTGCGGAGAAGCTGCACGTCGTCGGGCTTATGAATATCCAGCTCGCGGTAACGGGATGCTTTAGCCGTGTAGAACATGTGGAACGTGTAGAGAAGAAGCCCGAAATCTGGATGATCGAGGTGAATCCGCGCGCATCGCGCACCGTGCCGTTCGTCTCGAAGGCGGTCGGCTGGTCGCTTGCGGGCGTGGCGTCGCGCTGCATGGCGGGAGAGAAGCTGCCCACCCAACTACCTAACCACCCAACCACCCAACCCTATTTCTGCGCCAAGGAGGCGGTGTTCCCGTTCGTGAAGTTCCCGGGTGCGGACATCACGCTAACGCCGGAGATGAAATCGACGGGCGAGGTGATGTCGTTCGGGCACGACGCGGCGACGGCGTACTACAAGAGCCAGGCCGCGGCGGGAAGTCCGCTCCCGCATCCGGGCCAGGGCGGAATCGTCCTTTGCGTGCGCGACGAAGACAAGGGCGAAGTCGTCGAACTTGCGAAGCGGCTCGACGCGATGGGCTACGAGATATGGGCGACGCGTGGAACTTCCACCGCGCTATGGCGCGCTGGCGTAGAGTCGAACGCACTCTACAAGATTCCGCTTGGGAGCCCGAACACCATCGACCTGATAAAGCGCGGCAAGGTGAAGTGGATCGTCAATACGCGCGAAGACGGAGAGTCCGCGGCGCACGACAGCGTAAAGATACGCGCCGCCGCGGTCGCAGCTGGCGTTCCGGTGACGACGACGCTCGCTGGCTTCGCCGAGGCCGTTAGTGGGCTCGAGGCGATTCGCCGCGAATCGGGCGCCGCGCCGCTGTCGCTCCAGGAGTGGCACGCAAATCAACGCTGAAAGTCGACAGCGAAAAACGCGAGCGCGGCACAAGTGCCGCGCCCAGCGTTTTGGTTCTCTCCTCCCTAGCGCCTAACGACAACTGCGGAGGATGAGCTTTGCTCACATCTCGGAGAGCTTCTTGAGGAGGGCGTAGTTCTCCTTGAAGCCCTGCTCGGACTTCTCCAGCATCGCCATCGCCTTCTCCTCGCCGATCTTCTTGATCAGCTGCTTGAAGCGGTTCTCGCCGAGTTCCTTCGAGACGGCGTTCTTCGCGAACGAGACCGTGTCGGACTTGTCGGCCGAGTCGAGCTTCACCTTGCCGGTCGTCGGGTTGTACGTCCAGAGCGGGAAGTGGACGGACTCCACCGCCGCCTTCTGGTGCGCAGGACCCGTCTTCGTGAGGAGACCCTGCTCGATGCAGTGCGCGTACGCGATGATGATCGCCGGGCCGTTGTAGTTCTCGGCCTCGTTGAACGCCTTCACGGTCGCCGCGGGGTTGGTGCCCATCGAGACGTACGCGACGTACACGTTCTTGTACTGCATCTGCATGAGGCCGAGGTTCTTCTTGGCCTGAACCTTGCCGGACGCCGCGAACTTCGCGATCGCGCCAGTAGGCGTCGCCTTGGAGGCCTGCCCGCCCGTGTTGGAGTACACCTCGGTGTCCATGACGAGGATCTTGATGTTCTTGCCCGAGGCAAGGACGTGGTCAAGCCCGCCGTAGCCGATGTCGTACGCCCATCCGTCGCCGCCGAGCACCCACACGGACTTGCGGACCAGGTTGTCCGCCACCGCGAGGAGCTGAGCGCAAATCGGGCAGCCGTTGGCCTTGCCGGCCTCGCAGCCCTTCTTGAGCTCCTTGACGAGCGCGCGCATCTGCTCGACGCCCTGCCCCTTCTCGTCGTACTGGTTGACGGCCTTGATCTTCTCGCAGAGCGCCTTCATCTCGGCCGGCGTCTTCTCGTTCGCGATGACCTTGTCGACGAGTTCCATGGCGAAGCCGTGGAGCTTGTCGGCGGAAACGCGCATGCCGAGGCCGAACTGCGCGTTGTCCTCGAAGAGCGAGTTCGACCACGCAGGGCCACGTCCGTCCGCACGCTGGCAGTACGGAGTCGTCGGCAGGTTGCCGCCGTAGATCGACGAGCAGCCCGTCGCGTTCGCGATGAGGAGCCTGTCGCCGCAGATCTGGGTGAGGAGCTTGACGTACGGAGTCTCGCCGCAGCCGGCGCACGCGCCAGAGAACTCGAACAGCGGCCTCTTGAGCTGGCTGTCGAGGAGCTTGCGGGTGTCGAGCTTCGCCGGATCGACCTCGGGGAGGTTGAGGAAGAACTTCCAGTTCTCGGCCTCGGTCTTGCGGAGCGGAATCTGCTCGACCATCTTGAGCGCGCCCTTCGCCTTCATCGGACACTGGACGACGCAGAGCTCGCAGCCCATGCAGTCCTCAGGGGCGACCTGGATCGTCACCTTCGAGCCGAAGCCCTTGGTGAGCGCCTTCGCCTCGGCGGACTTGAACGTCGCAGGAGCGCCGGCGAGATCGCCGTCGTTGTAGACCTTCATGCGGATAGCCGCGTGCGAGCAGATCGCAAGGCAGTTGCCGCACTGGATGCAGGCCGCGGGATCCCACTGCGGGATGAACGCCGCGACGTTGCGCTTCTCCCACTGCATCGTGGCGGTAGGCCACGTGCCGTCGACGGGAAGCTCGCTGACCTTGAGCGTGTCGCCCTTCTGCGCGATCATCTTCGCGGAGACCTTCTTGACGAACTCAGGAGCGTCCGCCGGAACCGCCGCAGGCATCTTGAGCTTGCCAGCCGGAGCCGCCGGATACTTGACCTCCTCGATTGCCGCGCTCGCCGCCTCGATGCACTTCCAGTTCATTTCGACGACTTCCTGGCCCTTCTTGGAATATGCCTTCTCGGCGTAGTCCTTGAGGACCTGGATCGGGTCGAGAACCGTGCCGTCGGCCTTCTTGAGCGTGATGCCCGAGAGCTTGAAGAACGCGGTCTGGAGGACGGTGTTCGTGCGCGTGCCCATTCCGTTCTCGCGGGCGATCTTCGCCGCGTCGATCACGTAGAACTTGAGCTTCTTGTCGATGATCGCCTGCTCGACCTCGTCGGGCATGTGGTCCCAGACCTCGGCCGCCGTGTAGGGCGACGCGAGCAGGAACACCGAACCCGGCTTCGCCGCCTTGAGCATGTCGTACTTCTCGAGGTACGGGAAGCAGTGGCACGCCGTGAAGTCGGCCGAGTTGATGAAGTAGGGCGAGCGGATCATGTCGCTGCCGAAGCGGAGGTGCGAGATCGTGACGCCGCCGGACTTCTTGGAGTCGTACTCGAAGTAGCCCTGCGCGTAGTTCTCGGTGTAGTTGCCGATGATCTTGATGGAGTTCTTGTTCGCGCCGACCGTGCCGTCCGCGCCGAGACCCCAGAACATGCACTCCTTGCGGTCGCCCTTCGGGACGACGAAGCCGTCGTCGCCGAGGATGTAGCGGTTCGTAACGTCGTCGACGATGCCGACGCAGAAGTGGTCCATCGGCTTGTCCTTCGCCATGTTCGCGAAGACGTTCGCGCACATCTGCGGAGTGAAGTCCTTCGAGCCGATGCCGTAGCGGCCGGCGAGGATCTTAGGATACTTGAACGAAACGACGCCGTCCTGCAGGCCCTGGCCAATCGCGGCCGCGACGTCGAGGTACAGCGGGTCGCCGATCGCGCCCGGCTCCTTCACGCGGTCGAGGACCGTGACGACCTTGACGGTCGCGGGGAGCGCCTTGACGAAGTCGACCATCGAGAACGGACGGTAGAGATGCACCTTCAAAAGGCCGACCTTCTTGCCCTCCTTGACGAGCGCGTCGACGGTCTCGTGCAGCGTATCGCAGCCCGAGCCCATCGCGACGACGACGTACTCGGCGTCCTTGGCGCCGACGTAGTCGTAGAGCTTGTACGCGCGGCCCGTGAGCTTCGCGAGACGGTCCATGTACTCCTGGACGATCGCGGGCGTCGCCTCGTAGAACTTGTTGCAGACCTCGCGGAGCTGGAACGTGACGTCGGGGTTCGACGCCGTGCCGCGCATCGTGGGATGCTCCGGATCGAGCGCGCGCCTGCGGAAGTCCTCGACATACTCCTCGTCGATCATCTGGCGGATGACATCCTGCGGGATCTCGTCGATCTTCTGGACCTCGTGCGAGGTGCGGAAGCCGTCGAAGAAGTGGAGGAAGGGAATCTTGCTCTTGAGCGTCGCCGCGTGGGCGACCATCGCCATGTCGTGCGCTTCCTGAACGCTGTTCGACGCGAGCATCGCGAAGCCGGTCTGGCGGCACGCCATGACGTCGCCCTGGTCGCCGAAGATGCACAGCGAGTTCGACGCGAGCGAGCGCGCGGAGACGTGGAACACGGAGGGGCAGAGCTCGCCCGCGATCTTGTACATGTTCGGGATCATCAGCAGGAGGCCCTGCGACGCCGTGAATGTCGTCGTCAAGGATCCCGTCGTGAGCGAGCCGTGGACCGCGCCTGCGGCGCCTCCCTCGGACTCCATCTCGACGATCGAGGGAATCGAGCCCCAGATGTTCGTCTTGCACATGGAGGCGAGCTCGTCGCACGTCTCGGCCATGGGCGAGGACGGGGTGATCGGATAGATCGCGGCCACTTCAGAGCACGCGAAGGCGATTTGAGCCGCGGCTGTGTTGCCGTCGACCATTATCTTCTTTGCCATTTTGCTTTGTTCCTTTGGTTGTGAAATCAGAAACCGTGAGGGTTAATATACCAAATCTTGCCTCGAATGTGAAGGGTTTAGCCGAGGTTAACACGCCACGGGACGGGTGTCGAGAAGGCATGTAATCTCGCATTCCGCGGCGATTTCGTCGCCTACATAGCCCTTCACTGCAAAAGTCCGTATGCGCGAGCGCGCCTTTACGTTCTCGGCGACCATGGTAAACGTGTCGCCCGGAACGACGGGGCGGCGAAACCTCGCCGACGTCACCGCCGCGAGCACAAAGCGGTTCTTCCTGTCGCGATCCATCCCTCCCATGACGTTCTGCGCGACGATCCCCGCGCCCGCGCACTGGCACATCGCCTCGGTGAGCACCACCCCGGGGACTACCGGCGCGCCCGGGAAATGCCCCTTGAAGAAGTCGTTCTTCTCTTCGGTAAACGTATATTCGCCAAGGCAGCCAGTCTCGTCGGCCGACACGAGGCGGTCGAGAAAAAGGAACGGCTCGCGGTGCGGCAGAAGCTCGCGCCCCGGCAGGTTGTATTCTTTTTTGAACTTTGGATGCATCACTCCCCCCTCACCAGATTCAGTGTCAAACACCCTTTGTAATGTAGATCTTCGCCATGTCCGTCTTGTAGCAGGAACGCTCCGACACGTCCAGCTCCTCGAAAAGCTTCTCGCCGGGGCGAACGCCCGTGAACACGATCGGGATGTCGACGTATGGGCGATAACCCGCCTGCTCTATCATGCCCTCCGCAAGGTCGAGTATCCTCACCGGCTCGCCCATGTCGAGAGTGTAGATCGCCCTTTCGTCGCGCGACGCCGCCTGTAGGACAAGCGACACCGCCTCCTCGATCGTCATGAAGTAGCGCTTCATGTCGGGATGCGTCACGGTGATCGGCTGGCGCTTCTCTATCTGTTCGCGGAAAAGCGGAACGACCGAGCCCGAGGAGCCGAAGACGTTGCCGAAGCGGACAGCGCAGAAGGAAGTGGGGGAGTTCATGGCCATGATCGCCTGCTCGGCGGCGAGCTTCGTCTTGCCCATGACCGAAACGGGGTTTACGGCCTTGTCAGTCGAAATGAGGACGAAGCGCCTTACGCCGTGCGCGGCTGAAAGCTCCGCAAGCAGCTTCGTCGCCTCGGTGTTGTTGCGCCACCCTTCCTCGGGGTTCATCTCGACCATCGGCACGTGCTTGTAGGCGGCGGCGTGCAGCACGACTTCGGGCTTCTCGGCGGCGAAAAGCGCCTCCATCTTGCCGCGGTCGTTCACGTCGTACATCAGCGGCACGCAGCGAGTGTCGTTCATCCTGCGGTTGATTTCGTAGAGCGCGTTCTCCCCGCGCTCGACCATCAGTATCTTCTTTGCGCCAGCCGCCGCAACCTGGCGGACTATCTCAGACCCGATCGACCCGCCCGCGCCAGTCACCATCACCGTCTTCCCGGCGAGGAAACGCCGCGCAACCGCGTCGTCGAAATGCTTGACGTTCCGCTCAAGGAGCTCGCCCTCGCGAACGCGGCTCGTCCAGTAGACGCGCCAAAGGACTCGAACGCCTACGACGCCGATCGTGCCGAGAAAGAAGGAGATCACGGTGATGGAGTACGGCGGGCGGATGTGGGAGAGCGTGACATTGGGAAGGAAGTAGCGCATCAGCGTGAGGACGCCGCACGCGAACATCATCGCGCCAATGTACTGCGGAAGCTCGCTCCCGCGTATCCTGCGCCATGCAAGGCGGTAGCACCCGAAGACGAGGAGCGAGACGAGATGAACCGCACACACTACGACATACGAGCGCGCGACCGTGGCCCATCCGCCAAGCGACGTCGGCTCCTGGAAGTCGAACCTAAGCGCAAACGCGCAGAGATACGCGAAGCCGATTACGGCGGCATCAACGGCCATCCCGACGACGCGCGTCGCGAGAAACCTGAGCCACGCCTCGCGGGAACGCGTCATTTCAGAAGTCAAGCCCCATGAGGAAATAGAGCACCGCGGGCGCGAAGAGAAGCGAGTCGACCATGTCGAGGAACCCGCCCATGCCATTAGTGATCTTCATCGTCGATGAGTCCTTCACCCCGACCCAGCGCTTGAACTTCGACTCCACGAGGTCGCCGGCAGTTCCCACAAGCGCGGCAGTTACGCCGCATGCGAGTGACTTGACGACGCCGAAACCGGTCGCGCCCATAAACGAGCACGAGACAAGGCACGACGCGAAGATGGAGCCGAAGAGCCCTTCCCAGCTCTTGTTCGGGGAGATCGTAGGGCAGAGCTTGTGGTTGCCGCCCTTCATCAGCTTGGCGGAAGTGAGCCCAAACGCGAACCCGCCGACATCGGAGAACTTGACGATTGCAATCACATAGAGCAGCATCACATTGCCAAGACGAAACGGACCGCATGTCGCATCGCCGTAGCGGGAAGGCATAAACGCGAGCACCACTAAGCAGGAGACTACGGCCCAACCGAGGAGATATCCGGCAAGCCGTGCAAAAAGCGCAAGGTCGCGCGCCTTGCCAATCTCCACCTTGTTGCAGTACAGGACGGAAAACTCCATGCCGGCGAGGGCGGTCAGCACGCTCACAGCAAACCAAATGACGGACTCGGGCGCAAAGAGCGCGGCACAGATCACAACCGCGCCAACGACCAGTCCTGTCAAAGTCCTCTTAAGTATCGGATTCATCGTCGTCTCAAACTCCCATATGCACCAAGCACCAGCGGCGCAGCCGCGCAGGCACCAAGCACCTCTTACAACCGCCCTCCCATTCGGCGCTCGCGCTTCGAGAAGCTCGCGAGCGCCTTGTCGAACTCGGCCTTGTCGAAGTCGGGCCAGAGGACGTCGGTAAAGTAGAACTCGGCGTATGCCGCCTGCCAGAGCAGGAAATTGGAAAGCCGCAGCTCCCCCGAGGTCCTAACAATCAAGTCAGGATCGGGAATCCCAGCGGTATCGAGGCAGGAGGAGAACACCGCTTCATCCTCAACAGACTCTCCATGCTCTCTGCGCCTCTCGGCACTCGCTTCGCTCGGCTTGGTCGCTTCCCCATGGGTCGCGCCCACCCTCAAGGGGCGGTTACGCGCCTCTGCGTTAAAATTCTTAGCGGCCCGCACAATCTCGTCTCGTCCGCCGTAGGAAAGCGCGACGACGAGCGTGAACTCGCCATCCTTCGTCTTCTCCTCAAGCGCGGCAATCTCGCCCTGGAGCTTTTCGGAGAGGTCTTCGCGGCGGCCTATCACCCTGAACCGGACGCCGTTCTTGACAAGCTCCTTCTCCTTCGACTTGATGAAGTGGGAGAGGAGCTTCATGAGCCCTGCGACCTCGCCCTTCGAGCGCTTCCAGTTCTCGGTGGAGAACGCGTAGACGGTGAGATACTTTATCCCCGCCTCCTTGCACCAATGCATCGTGCGGTCAAGCGACTCGGCTCCGGCTCTGTGGCCAGCGAGCCGCGGCAGATGGCGCTTCTTCGCCCACCTGCCGTTCCCGTCCATGATCACCGCAAGATGCCGCATCCCCATACCAACGACTACACGTTGATCCTCAGAGTGGTCTCGCGAGCAGGGCCGACCGAGAGGACGCCGAGCTTGCCACCGACGAGGTCGAGGATGCGGTTTACGTACTTCTTCGCGTTCTCGGGAAGTTCAGAGTAGTCGGTGATGTGCGAAGTCTCGCACTGCCAGCCGGGCAGCTCCTCGTAGACTGGCGTGCAGCGCTTGAGAACCGCGAGATCGGCGGGGAACGTCTGGTAGACGAAACCATCGTCGCGGCGATAGCCTGTGCAGATCTTGACGACAGGGAACGTGTCAAGGACATCGAGCTTCGTCATCGCCCAGAAGTCGACGCCGTTTACGCGCTGGGCATAGCGAGCGACGACCGCGTCGAACCAGCCGCAGCGGCGCGGGCGGCCCGTCGTAGCGCCGAACTCGCCGCCGCGCTTTCTAAGCGTCTCGCCGTCTTCGTCGAAGAGCTCAGTCGGGAACGGCCCCTCGCCAACGCGCGTAGTGTAGAGCTTGAGGACGCCGATCACGCGGTCAATCGCGCGCGGAGGCACGCCCGAGCCGGTGCATGCGCCGCCGGCCGTCGGGTTGGACGACGTGACGAACGGGTAGGTGCCGAAGTCGATGTCGAGCATCGTCGCCTGGGCTCCCTCGAAAAGAATCGACTTCTTCGCGTCGAGGTTCTCGTGAAGGAACTGGATCGTGTCGGTCACATACGGCATGAGCGCCGTCACCATGGGCGTATAGAGCTTTACCATCTCCTCGGGATCGAGCGGCTGCGCGCCGAGCGCCGCGAGCGCGCGATTCGCCTCGGCGACCTGCGCGCGTACGAGATCGAGGAAGTCGGGCTTAAGAATGTCGCCGACGCGCATTCCATAGCGACCGACTTTGGCGGCGTATGCGGGACCTATGCCGCGCCCGGTAGTGCCAATCTTGTGGCCCTCGGGTCGCACGGCCTCCTCGGCCTTGTCGATTGCGCGGTGCCACTGCATGACCATGTGCGCGCGCTCGGAGATGTGGAAGCGCCCCTTGAGCTCGAAGCCCCAGCTTTCGACCTGCTCAAGCTCCTTCATGAGGTCAAACGGGTCCATGACGACGCCGTTGCCGATTACGCAGTGCTTGCCGTCGTGCAGAACGCCCGAGGGCACGAGGTGGAGAACGTATTTCTTGTCTCCGACGACGACGGTATGGCCCGCGTTCGAGCCGCCCTGGAAGCGGACAACGACATCCGCTTCCTCGGTCAGGAAGTCAATAACCTTGCCCTTGCCTTCATCGCCCCACTGGGCGCCAACGAGTACAGTATTCATAACTGACCCATATTATACCAAAAATAGCCGCCCAAGGCGAAGACCCGCCTACCCTGCCATCAACGGGTCGGGGGCGGTTGGCGAGCCACTGAACACGCGCGCAGCCTCTCGGCAACCGCCAAGGCACTTCGCGGCCTTGTCGCAACCGTCGCACATCTTCGGCAGATAGTCGTGCCGCACGTAGTGCATCCACTCCTCGCATTCCGGGAGTTTCTCCCATTCGTCCCACTTCACGAGCTCGACCGGACTGTGGTTGCAGACGCGCAGCATCCCGTTCGGCCCGACGGTGAAGAAGTCCGTCGCCGCCGAACAGCCGGTCGTGACGTTGAGATACTCGTATTTCCCGGCGTCGATCATGCAGTCGGGAAGCTCCGTCCCGAAATGCCCGTGGCGCTTCGCGCGCGAGAGAACCTCTTCCGCGACATCGGCGATCTGGCGCACCTCCTCCGCCGTCAGCATAAGCTCCGGATGCGAAAGGCCGCGTCCTCCCGGGAGGAAGCGGTTCAAGAGAAGCGAATCCGCGCCCGCCACGAGCGCCGCCGAAATCGTCTCGTAGAGCTCTGGCAGATTGAGCTTCGTGACGGCGATGCCGACGGTCGTCGCGCAGCCGAGCTCGTGCGCCTTGCCGAACATGGAGAGAATGTGTTCAACGGACGTGTCGCTGTCGGTGTTCGCCGCGAACGACCGCAATCCCGGCATGCTCATCATGACGTGTATGCCGCGCTCGGCGCAGAACCGCAGGACATCTTCCGTCATGGCGCGTCCGTTGGAGAGAAGCCCCGCCTGCGCCCGCTTCGACGCAAAGTCCATCAGCTCAAGGCACCCTTCCTTCAGGAGCGCCTCGCCACCGGTGAACGAAAACTGCGTCACGCCCGCAGACGCATACGCCTCGATAAGCCGCTTCCACTCGTCGACTTCCATCTCCGGCCCTTGTTTCAGCATTTCCGCGAACCACGGACACGAGCAGAACCTGCACGCGTGGTTGCAGCGGTACGTCATCTCCAGGACGGCGACAGACGGAAGAATCGTCGTCACTTCTTCGGCTCTCCCAGCAGCTCCCTGAGGCGCGGAAGCGCATCCTTGACAGAAACCTCCTCGTCACACTCCCGTTTCCAAATCGTCTTGCCGGTCAGGAACGCCTTCAAAATCCTTGCGTCATAGGTACGGACAATCGTCCGCTTGCCGTTTATGACCCAGGCGAGGCGATCGAATCGTGCCGGCGCAGCGCCTTCCGCTTCGTCGCATGAAAAGCCGCCAATGTCCTTCGTCGCCACCAATGTGCCATAATCCATCTCCCATTCGGCATCTTCCTTCATCTTCCAAATCGGCAACGGTTCGACGCGAACCCATTCCTTGGGATCCCCTTCCTTCGCCGGAAGGCGCTTGAGGACGATGCCTTTGTCGACTTTGGTTACGACTTTGCCAAGATACAATGGCTTGCTGCGGATGTTCACGCCATCGCCGAGCACTTCACCCTTGTCGGAAATATACTGTGCGCTGATCCAATAGTCAGGGTGCTGGACAAGTTGCGAGACTCGGCAGCGATCATGCCCATACTGCATTATCGCAACAGGTTCGCCGGCGCGAAAAGACTGACCGGCTTTGGCGTTAAGAATCACACCACTTGTCACAATGTTGAGTTCCTTTGCTGAACGACACTTGCTACACAGAACGGACTCATCCAGCACAATGTCGAGTCCAAGCGCCCTAAGACTTGCCGCTTCTTCGCGGTAGCGGGCAAGGGCATTGCCGATTCGCAGCGTATTCTTCTGATAGACGGTGTGCGCTCCACACTTCTTGCAGACATACTCGAAGACTTCGGGGCGTGGCATCGCCACACTATAACAAGTCGCCTGCGGCCCGCGGCGAACCTTCGGCTCTGGCGAGGCGGCGAGCTTGTCGAGCATCGCGTTCAGCTCCTCGCGGTCAAAGTCCTTCCCTTCCGCCGCGAGAGCCGACAGCGCGGCAAGACCAACTCCTATCTTCATTTTCATTGCTGCGTTCCTTTCGTTTTCACTGCTGCGTTCCTTTGCCTGAAATTATACCAAAACCGCCCCATTTTATTTGAATGGATTGACCACGGCCATGCCGCAGTAGACTTGTCCGTCGCTCAGGTCTTCCGTGACAATTTCATGGCACCCAAGCTTCTTCGCCGCTGCAATCATCACGGCGTCGTGATACT
>CACYNF010000088.1:0-930 GCA_902775595.1 uncultured bacterium
TTCTCGGGGACTTCGCCGCGGTGGATCGCCTGTGCGAGCCCCTCTACGACGGCCGTCTTTCCCACGCCCGCCTCGCCTATCAGGACGGCGTTGTTCTTCGTCCTGCGCGAGAGGATCTGGATTATGCGCTTGAGCTCCTTCTCGCGCCCAATCACGGGGTCGAGCTTTCCCTGGCGCGCAAGGTCGGTGAGGTCGCGCCCGAAGGTGTTTATGGTTGGCGTCTTCTGCTGCTTGCCGTTCTCGCCCTTCTGCGAAGGCGCTTCGCCGGCGTCGCCCTGTCCCTTCTCGCCGTCTTTCCCCTGGTCTTCGCCGCCGCCCTGCGTACCGGCGGCGAGAAACTTCTCGACGGTGAGCCCCGCGTTGAAGAGAAGCTGCGCCGCGGCGTTTTCGCCCTCTCGCATCATGGCGGTGACGAGATGGACGGTGTTCACCGCGTTGCCTGGCCCGCCCGCCTCGAGCCCCGCGATGTCGAGGACTTTTTTCGTCCGCGCCGTGAGCGGCAGCTGGCCGCGCTGCATCATCCCGGCGGCGTTGCCGGCGATCATCGTCCTCATCGACTCGGCAAGATCGGGGATCGCAAGCCCGAGGCTCTCGAGACGGCGGCACGCCTGGCATTTAGGGATGGCGAGGATCGAAAGGAAAATGTGCTCCGCGCCGATATGGTCGTGGCCAAGCTGCCTTGCGCAGCTCGCGGCGGCGTTCAGGGCGTCGATCGCGTTCTTCGTAAACATCATGCTCACAGAAACTTCTCCTCCGCGCGCTCGTTGAGTACAACGTCCTCGAAGCGCCTGTTCATCTCGTCCGCGCGCTCCGCGTCGATCCGGTCGCGTTCCTGCTGGGATTCGCCGTCCTCCTTCGACGAGAGGTCTATGGAAGCGAGCATTTTCTCGATCTCGCCGAGAGTGATGCCGTCGAGCATCTTCTCGATCG
>CACYNF010000088.1:959-13016 GCA_902775595.1 uncultured bacterium
CTCCCCGGGGCTCAGAAGGCGGCAGTTCTTCAGGATCGCGAGGGAACGGCAGAGCGAATCGCCAAAGACGCGCGGCATCTCCTCGAAGAGCCGGACCCGCGCGTTGCGCTCTTCGCGGAGTATATCCTCAACCACGCGCTTCGGAAGCTCGGCGGCGCCTGAATAACGCAGGCGGTAGACATGCCCCGCGTTGCGGACGCCGTCTGCATCGACGCCGACGAGCTCAAGTCTGAGCGCCTTCATCGCGCGATGCACGGGCTCGAGCTCGCCGATGAGGTGAAGCCCCTCGAGATGCAGCCGGTCGCCGATGCGGTACGCGGCTTCGGCGCGTTCGCACGGGAAATCGACGAGCTCTGGTTTCTTCTTCGCCTTGCCGGCCTCCTCGGCCGCCTGCTCAAGGCCTTCCACGAGGCCGCTCACGGCGTTCATGATCGCGGCTACGATTGGCGGCGGCTCGTCGCCCGACGACACGCCGGAAACGGAAATAGACACTCCGGGCGGCATCTCTCCCGCGCCCTTGCGCGTGCGCTGGCTCTTCTTCTGCCGGCGCACCCTTTCGCGGTTCGCGCACTCGCGGCAGACGTAGAGCTCCTGCTCTTCGCCGTCCTTTTCCAACTGGATCGCGGTCTCCGCGTCCTTCTGCTGGCACAATTCGCACTTCATTAGAGTGACATTATACCAAAAATCGCGTAGCGCCGCTGAACGCCCAATCAACTGGCAAGAGACGAATGGCGCCTGAGAAAAAACAGGCGCGGCAGATTTGCCGCGCCCGGTTTCTCCTGTAGGGTCGTTCCGCGATTAGATGCGGCCCTTGGACTTGAGGAAGTTGAACGACGGAATGACCGCGCCGTTGATGTCGTCAAAGTGGCGTTCGCACTCGACGACGTACCACTCGACGCCGTCCGCGTCGGTGACGGGGAAGAGTGCATCCCAGTCGACAGGCGTCGCGCAGCGCTTGCCGTTCTCGTCGCAGCCGGGCTGGCCGAGAATCGCGTCGAACTTCTTGACGCCCTTGCCCATCCCGTTCTCCTTCGCGTGGAGCGTAGGCGAGCGGTGCGGATACTTCTTGTACTGGGCCATCGGATTGACGCCGGGGATCATGTCGCCCGCGCAGGTCGTCCAGCCGACGTCCTGCTCCATGCAGACCGCCTTATCGGTGTTGGTGAAGAAGTAGTCCCAGAACGAGGTGCCGTCCTGCATGAAGATCGCATGCTCCCACGTGTGGTTGTGGAGGCCAATCTTGACGCCAAGCTTGGTCGCATCGACCGCTGCCTTGTTGTAGAGCTCGACAAGCTTCTTGGTGAAGTCGTCGATCTCCTGCGAGGGCTTGCAGGGCTCGCCGCCCTGACCGGTCGACCAGCTGCATCCGGGCGGGAAGTTGCCGCCGCCGGGGCAGATCACGAGGGTATTGCCGTAACCGAGCTCGAACTCCGCTGTCTTCTTGAGGACCTCGGGGTCGTACGTGAACTTCTTCATGTCGAAGCCGTACTTGTCGTTCGAGACGTGCGTGCCGCAGGCGACGAGACCTGCGTCCGCAAGCATCGCCTTAAGCTCGGCGGCGTTAGCGCCGTAGTAGCCCGCGAACTCGACGCCCTCGAAGCCGACTTCGGCAATCTTCTTGAGTGCCTTGGCGAGGGCGACCTTACCCACAGGGTCCTGCGCCGGAATCCACTTGTTGAGCGAGTAGAGCTGCAGGGCGATCTTGCCGGGGCGGCATGACTTGCAGAAGGTCGCGCAGCCGGGAGCGGCCGCGAACGCGGTTGTGGCGGCCATGCCGCCGAGGAAGTTTCTTCTTGAGAGGTTCATTTAGATGAGATCCTTCATTGTGACTTGTTTGAGGTTGGTGTTTCCGAGCTTCATCGGCCTGAGCGCCGACTTGTCGAAGGCATACCCGTTCGGGCCGAGCGGCCACACGACCGGAGCCGTGTTCAGGATCGTCGCGCGGAAGCCCTGCATGGTGGCGCCCATGTTGCCCGTATGCGAGCTGTTGCAGCCCTCGTTCTCGATGACGAACGGACGAGCATATCCCTTCGCCATCAGCGTCTCGAGGAACTTCGTCCAGTCGCAGGAATCGCTGCCGCCGAAGCCGGGGAGCCGCGGCTCGTAGTTCATGCGGTCCCAGTTGCCGCCTTCAGCATCGGGAGGGAGCGCGGGGAGACCGGCCTTCGCCGCGAGAGCGTCGTTGACGCGCTGGCGCGGGAACAGGCGTCCCCAGTTGACCGCCTCGGCGTCGTTCGGGAAGTTCCTGGTGCCCTTGATGTGGATGCGGCGGAGCTTCGAGAAGTCCATCGCGTTGATCACGTCGGACGGATCGATGTGCTGCCAGATGTCGTGCGAGGGATCGTACGTCTCCTGGAGATTCGAGCTGTCGTCGAGAATCGCGTACATGAGCTTGCGGGCCGCGAGGCAGCCGGGCAGGTTGCAGTAGCAGACCGGCGAGGACGCGGGGACCCAGCCCTCCATCGGGCAGTTCTCGACGCACACCGTGACGCCGAGGTCCTTCGCGTACCTGAGGATGGGCGTAAAGACCTTCTTGAACTTCTCGAGGTTCTTCTCGAACCCGCCGTCTTCCGCGCCGAGCTTCTGGTCGTAGCCGACGAACGTTCCGCAGACGACGTCGTTTGCGTCGCCGCCGAGCATCGCCGCGATGCGGATGAGGTTCAGGATGTGGTTCTGGTTCGTCTCCTGGAAGTCGCCGCCGATCAGGTTGTCGTAGGCGCCGACGGAGACCCTGATGCCCTTCTCGTTGCACGTGTCGACGACATGCTTCGCCTTTTCGGGGGTGAAGTCCTTGTAGTCGAGGTGCGTCGCTACGTGGTCGGTGCGGTCTGAATCGCGGCGGAAGACGCAGAGCTCGAGGCCCTGCGCGCCGACGTCGAGCGCCCTTTTCACGACGCCGTCGAAGTCATCGCCGGGAAACGCCGACGTCATCAGCCAAATCGGGTTGTTGCCCGGCTTCGGCTTCGCGGCGTGCGCGAACGCGTCCTTCGAGGCGATAGGGGCGACCGCGGCGAGCGCCGCGGCCCCCTTGAAGAATTCGCGCCTGTTCATCAGAACTTGAATCCCTTGCGGATGTAGGGCTTGACGAACGCGTTGGCCGCATCCTTGTTGTCGGCGCAGAACTTCTGGTACTTGGAGCACCAGGACAGCTTCTTGCCGGGCAGGCGCTGAGCGACGCAGCCGACGAGGATGCCCTCCATCTGCGGGATGCAGTACTCGATGTCGGCGAAGCAGCGCGAGTGGGTCTGCTCGTAGTACGGGCCCTTGCCGAAGATCGCGTTGATGAACTCGCCGTAGTGCCCCTCGGCGAAGCCCTTCATCTCGACCGTCGACTTGCCGTCGCCGGCATCGGACGCGGAGCCGCAGAACGGGATCGAGCGCGCGACGGCCTTTGCGGCCTCATGCTGGAACACGTCCTTGAACTCCTTGTCGGCGTCAAGGGCGATCGCGCACTTCGCGCCGTAGTCGTCCTGCATGAGGACCTGGCCCTTGGAGCCCATGATGAGGCAGCCGGTGTTCGGGACCTTGCCGCCGTTCTTCGCCGCCCACTTGGGCATGATCTCGGGGGAGGGCTTCTCGTTGCCGTCGTACCAGTAGAGCGTGACGGCCGGGAGCTTGACGCCGGGACGGACCTTGGAGTCGCGCTCCTTGTAGGTGAGCTTGACGATCGACTTGAGCGGATACGCGATGTCGTTCTCGGACTCGATCATCGTGCACTCCGCGTCGGAAACGCCGCCGAGCTCAAGGCCGCGGAACGCGAGGTTCATCGTGTGGCACGCCATGTCGCCGAAAGCGCCGGCGCCGAAGTCGAAGAAGCCGCGCCAGGTGAACGTGTGGTAGACGTTCTTGCCGAGGTTCCACGGATCGTAGACGTCGGCGTTGTCTGGATACTTGTCGAGGAACGGACGGTCAGCGGCCGTCGCGAGCCAGGCGTTCCAGTCGAGGCCGGGACGGACAGGATCTCCCTTCGGGTGTCCCTTGACCCAGTCTGCGACGCCCTTGCCCTGGGGCCACACGGGGCGGTTTGTCCAGACATGGACCTCCTTGACGTCGCCGAGGATCCCGCTCTGGAGAACTTCGGTGCAGCGGCGCATGGAGTCGAGCGACGAGCCCTGGTTGCCCATCTGCACGATGACGCCGTTCTCGCGCGCGGTCTTGTTGAAGTAGTCGAGTTCCCAAAGGGTCCTGACGAGCGGCTTCTGGACGTAGACGTGGATGCCCTGCTTCATCGCCTGGATCGCGACCGGCGCATGGACATGGTCGGGCGTCGAGATCGTCATCGCGTCGATGCCGAGAGCGTCCGCATCGTCGAGGAGCTTGCGGTAGTCGGTGTAGAACGGGACCTTGGAGAGGTCGAGGTCAGGGAAGTCCTTCTTGGCCTTCTCGAGCGCCTGCGTAAGCATGTTGGCGTCGGCGTCGCAGAACGCGACCATCTCGACGAGGCCGGTCTTTAGCATCGGCGTCCAGTCGCTGTAGCCCTTGCCCATGATGCCGACGGCGGCGAGGCGCACCTTCTGGCCCGGCTTGCGCGGATGCGGCGTAAAGCACCCGCCGGCACTGAGCAGCGAAACGCCCGCGAGACCGCGGAGAAAACCCCTTCTGCTTGAATTGATCATCGTATTTCCTTTGTTTGTGGTTTAGTTGATAAATCTTTTGCAGTTTCCAACTGTGGATAATTATACCAAATCAACCCCCCTCTCCGCAATCGGCAATCACGTCAGAACAGATTGGTGAACCAGTTCCCGTCTGCCGTGGACTTGTAGCCGGTCCACGGCTTGCCGCCTGCGAAAACCTGGCGCGTCTTCTCGTCGAAGGTAGCACGCATTCCCGTGCGGAGCGCGGCGTTCGACATGATGAGCGCGATGGCATGGCTGTAGCCCGCCTCGACTGGCGCATGCGGATCCTTCCTGTCGCGCACGCACTCCATCCAGTTGCGCATGTGGGCGGAGGTGAGCGAGTCGCCGCCTGTGTTGGCCGAAGTGACGACCTTCTCCTCCGGCGCGGGAAGCTTCTCGCTCGTCGGCTGCGCCCTCTCGACGCCTTCGTTCGTGACGCAGCCGCTACCGAGGTCTATGCATCCGTTCGGTCCGAAGTACTTCTCGACAGGCGACTCGCCGTTGGGCCTTGAGCCGCCTGCGCAGTTCGTCTGGTGCGACTGGAACATCACCTGGAAACCCTTGCCCTTCACGCCCGACTCGCCGTACTCCATCAGCGTCGTGAACGTGTCGTAGCTCTGGCGCCCGTCAGCCCACTGGTAGAGACCGCCCGAAGAGACCGCCGTCTTCGGGTACGGCTGGCCCATGAACCACGCGACGGTGTCGATCTGGTGGCACATCCACTGCCCGGGGATGCCGGACGAGAACGGCCAGAAGAGACGGAACTCGAGGTATTTGCGCGGATCGAACGGGTTCTCCTTCGGATCGCGGTCGAGAAGCCACATGTTCCAGTCGACGTCGTCCTTCTTGAGCGAGGCGATGAGCTTCTCGTCGCGGCGCCAGCGCCGCGGCTGGTTGACGTTCCAGGTGAGGTGGACGTAGCTTATGTCGCCGAACGCGCCGGAGTCGATGTACTCCTTGGCGGCCATGTACTTCTTCCCCGAACGGCGCTGCGAGCCGATCTGGAGAACCGAGCCGGGCTTCATCGCGCCGAGGGCGCGCTTGGCGTTGACTGCGTCCAGGAGCATGTTCGCGGAATACATGTCCTCCGCGATCGGCTTCTCGCAGTATGCGTCGCAGCCCGCCTCCACGGCGTGGACCGCGTGCTGCGCGTGCTGGAAGTCTGCGGTGGAGATGATCACCGCGTCGAGCCCGAGCCTCTCCTTCGCCTCGTAGAGAGCGACGTCGCTCCCGAACGCCTCGACATCATGCCCGACGGCCTTCTCGATCTCGGGCTTCGCGTTTTCGTAGAGGCGCTTCTTCCAGAGGTCCGCGACCGCGACCATGTCGAAGTTGAGCTCCTTGTTGTGGTGCAGGAAGCACGGCAGAAGCGTCTGGCGGAAGCGGTCGGAATACCCGACGCACGCGACGCGCACCTTGTCGTTTGCGCCCGCCGCGTACAGCGACGGCCCGTATCCGGCGGCGATGATTCCGGCGAGCCCTGCCGCGCCCTTGCAGAATTCACGACGATCGATCTTTTCCATCAGAGGAGTCCTTTCATTGTTTCGATTGCTGTTTTTGCGTTCTTAGCGAAATCCTTCTCGTCGCCCCAGCCGCACTCGCAGCTGACGCCGCCCGCATAGCCGATGGCCTCGAGCGCCTTGAAATACGGAGAGAGGCGGCACGTCTCGCGCGGGTTGTGCCCGGGGAACTGGCGCGTCTCGTAGTCCGCAATGTGGCAGTGGCCAAGGAGCGGCCCCGCCTCGACGATCGCCGACGCAGGGTCTCCGCCCATCATCATGTGGAAGATGTCCGCGAGCTGCCTAAGACGCGGTGAATTCACCTCGCGGCATATCGCAAGCCCCTGGAACACGTAGTTGATGATGTTCGACTCGTTGGGCCTAAGCGGCTCGATGACGACGGCGGTCGTCTTCATGTCGGCGACGCGCTTCGCGAGCTCGCGGCAGAAGTCCGCATACTGGCGCGTCCCCTTCTCGAGATCGGGACGGTCCTTCCCCGTGAAGTCTCCTGGCACGTTCCTTGCGCCGCCCGAACCGAATACGATCGTCTTCACGCCTATCTCGTCGGCGCGGCGCAGCACCTTCTCGGCATAGTCGAGCGCAGGCGCGTGGTTTGCGTTCGGCCCAGTCAGGCGGAATTTCCCCGGAATAAAGCCGTTGCAGCTCCTGAGCGGAAGCGGCCGCTTTGCGATCTCGTCCTTTTGGCGCTTCCACCACTCGTCGTCCTTTGCCGGATCGAACGCGGCACCTGCGCCCCACTCCCAGAAATCGTAGCCGAGGTCGCGCATGATCGTCACGTCCTCGACGGACGAGCGGCACGCGCCGAAGAGGATGCGCCTCTTCCCGCTACCGGAAATCGGCGCACTCGGAAGCTGCGCGTGCCGCGGATGGCACTCCAGGCCATCGCCGGAAACGCCGACGCACCCCGCCAGTCCAGCGGACGCGACCGCGCCTGCCAGGAATTCCCTTCTGTTCATCTTGCCACTGTCTCCTTTCCAGGCTAAGATGATACCATTTTCCCTGTATCTGCACAATGGGTAATCTTCCCTGCCGGGGAAAAAGGCGGGGGTCTTGACAGCGGCAAGCCAGGTCAGACGAGCTGATGGGGCTTGAATGGCAGGCGGTCTTCGGGCGTCGTTCCGCGAACGTATGCGTTGACAAGCGACTGCGCGAGCGGAAGATCAGATTCCGAGACGAGGACGGGGATCGCCGCAGTCGGCCCGGGGATCCCGTTCGTCGGCTTCAATATCGCAGCAAACGAGCCCTTCTCAAGCAAAGCGTTTTCATTGGCATCGCGTCCAAGAATGACGGAACTCCCCCCTGGAAGCCGAAAGCGCCGCCCGACCGCGAGAAGATCGAGAAGCGTACGGTTTACGGCGCCAGTCGCCTTGTCGCGAAGTCCCTCGTGATCCATCAGGTCCTTCAGCTTGCGGCCGTACGCATCCTCGGTCAGCTTGCATCCGCCTGCGGGCGACGGGTAGTCTGTTATTCCGAATTCCTTTGCGAGAGCGATCTGACGCTCGCGCGAACGGCCGTGGATGTCGAGAAGCTTCTCGCGGTCAAGCTTGCCCTCTATTTCAGGAATAGTGGGCTCGAGCAACTTTGCAGACATCGGACGGACGAGCCGTCCTTTGAGCCCAGAAGACTTCTCGACAGTGCAAAGCGACTGCTTGTTCTGCGACATCGGCCTCTGCCCCATTACCTCGCCTGTCGAAACGAAGTCAAAGCCGAGCGAAGTCATCAGCTCCCCCGCGCGGCGTATCATCGTCGCGTGGCAGTCGATGCATGGATTCATCGCGCCGCCGAAGCCGTGCGGAGGATTCTCAAGAAGAGCAACTTCGTCTTCGGTAAAGTCGAGGACATGGATCTTCACTCCGAGGGCAGCGGCGGCCTTCCGCGCATTGGCAGACGAAAAGAACGGCGTCTCGAAGCAAACGCCCTCGACCTCTGCACCCGCGCCCTGAAGAACACGCACCGCAAGCTGGCTGTCCAGACCGCCGCTCATCAAGGAAAGTCCTTTGCAGCTCATTTTATCCTCACTTTCACGCGATTGCCCGTCGTTGGAACAAAAGTGAACACCGACTTTTTCCCAAGCGTAATGGGCACTGGATGTTCGGCAAGCCAGCGCAGCCGAAAATCGGCCTTTGCGGAGCCGCCCGCCGTCTTGAACACTGGATTTCCGTCGACAAGGTCGATTGTGAGCCCTTCGCCGAAGACTTTGACCTTCATCGTGCGCGGCGCTGCATCGAGCGCGGCGAACACCTCTGCGAAAAAGGCGCGGTATTCCTCCGGCGTCCGTTCTTCCGCCATCAGTCGTTCCTCCAGCGGCGGTGCGCCCAGAGATACTGCTCGGGATACTGCCTTATGGCGCTTTCGAGACGGTCGTTGAGAAGCTGCGTCGACGCGTTCATGTCGCTCGACTTCGAGAACACAAGCGGCTTGTCGCCGACGAGCCGGTACTTGAACGGCGCGATGCGGACAAAAGAACCGACGACTATCGGATATCCAGTCCTCATCGCAAGCCGCGTCGCCGACGTAAAAGTCTTTGCGGGCCGCCCGAAGAACTTGAGCATTGCACCGCCGGAGGTGTGCTGGTCCATGAGGATCGTCATCGCCGCGTTCGTGTCCTTCCACTGGCGCATGATCTCCGGCTTAAATCCATTCTTCTTGTCGATCACGGTGACAGGCCCGCGGAAATGGTGCTTCGCCATCCACTTAGCGGCGAGCTTGTTGTTCATGACGCGTGCAATCGCAATCATCGGACGCGCGAAAGAAAGGACGTTTGTCGCCGCTTCCCATACGCCATGGTGGGAGCTTACGAGTATGATCGGCGTGTCAGGAGTGTCGAGAAGAAGCTTGACGGTTTCCGGATCGGCAGCAGAGAAGTCGAGGTGCTCGCGGAAGTTTTCCTTCGTCACCACGCCTGGAACGAAAAGCGCCTCTGCAATATGCCCGGCGAGATGGCAGAACGACTTCTTCGCGATTCGCCGCGCCTCTTTCTCGTCAGACGCGACGCCGCACTTCATGACATTCTCTACGGCAATTCTGCGACGCTTTGGCATGAAAGGCCACACGCAGGCCGCAAGACCGGCCCCAACATCGTATGCATGTCTCTGGATGAAGTTCATTCGAAACGGATCGTCGCCGCACGGCCGTGGCCGTCAAGCCCCTCAACGGCGGCAAACGATTCGATCGTCGCCTTCGTCTCGGCAAGATCGCCCTTCGTAAACGCGACGAAACTGTGGCGGCGGCGGAAGTCGTCAGGCGTGAGGCCGTTGAACATGTTCGCTGCACCACCGGTCGGGAGAACGTGGCTTGGCCCTGCGACAAAGTCACCAGCGGACTCAGGCGTCCACGGTCCTGCGAACACCGCGCCCGCGCTCCTCACGCCCTTCATCACCTTGGTCGCGTCCTTCGTCATTATCTCGAAGTGCTCGGGCGCAAAGCCGTTCACGACCTCCAGCCCCTCGGCGACGCTCTTCGCGACGACGATGAGGATTCCGTCTCTGTCAATTACGCGCTCGACGAGCGCCTTCCTCGAAAGCGTTTCGGTCTGGCGAAGGACCTCGGCTCGAATTTTCTCCGCAAACTTCTCGGAGGTACACACGCAAAGCGACTTTTCCCAGCCGCTGCCGTGCTCGGCCTGCGAAAGAAGGTCTGCCGCGATCCAGCGGACATCTACGGAACCGTCGGTTAGAACGGCGATCTCGCTCGGTCCCGCGACCTGGTCTATCGCGACATATCCGTAGACCTGGCGCTTCGCCGCCGTCACGAACGCATTTCCTGGGCCTGCGATCTTCTGGACCTTTTTGCAGGTCTTCGTGCCGAACGCCATCATGCCGATGGCCTGTATGCCGCCGACGCGGTAAATCTCAGTCGCACCAGCGAGCTTGAGCGCGTAAAGGAGGACTGGGTTCACCTCGCCGGTCTTGCCCGCAGGAGTGCACGCGACGATTTCCTTTACACCCGCAGCCTTGGCGAGCGTCACCGTCATTACAGAAGTCGAGGCGAGAGGAGCCGTGCCGCCGGGGATATACACGCCAACACGGTCCATCGGGGAGTAGAACTCGCCCAAAGAGCCGCCGCGCGGCGACTTCATCGACCAGGGGCTGCGCAATGACGCCTTGGAAAACTTGAGCACGCGGCGGTGCGCGTCCTTCACGGCGCGTACGATCTTCGAGTCGATGCCCTTCTCCGAGACTTTCGAAAGATCGACCTTCAGCGACTTTGCGTTCTTCGCCTTGAAGCCCTCGAACTTCGCGACGAGCTCCATCACCGCCGCGTCGCCGCGAGCCCTGATCTCGGCGAGCGCCGAGGCGGCGGCCTTCTCGGCCTCTTCGGGAAACGCAGGGCGCGCGTTGAACTTCGCGATGCGCCTGTCGCCTGTCTTGACGATTCTGATCATTTGCGCCCGTTCATCAGCATGCACTTGACCTTCGCGCTCGCGGCAAGCTCGTCGCCGACATAGCCAGTCACCTCGTAGACGCCAAGCGGAACGCGCTCACGCACGATCTTGACGACGGTGACGAGCTTGTCGCCGGGACGGACAGGCCTCTTGAAACGCGCCTCCTCGATAGCGGCGAAGGCGAAAGCCGCCTGGTTGCCGAGCACTCCGCGCGCGACAACCGAAGCTCCCGCGACCTGGCTCATCGCCTCGACGAGCACAACGCCGGGAACGACGGGATAGTCGGGGAAGTGCCCCTTGAAAAAGTCGTTCTTCTCGGCCGTGAACGTATACTCGCCAATCGCGCCCGTCTCGTCGGCCGAAAGAAGCGTGTCGACGAAAAGGAACGGCGAGCGATGCGGCAGAAGCTCGATGCCGGGGCGGTTGAATTCCTGTTTGAACTTTGGCAACTCCATCTCGAAACCTCAACTTTAAACTTCAAACTTCAAACTTTCTTTAGCACCAACACGCCATTGTGTCCGCCGAAGCCGAGGGAGGTGGAGATTGCAACCTCGATATCGCGCTTCACGCCGACGTTCGGCGTGTAGTTGAGGTCAAGAGGCGTCTCGCCCTTAGAGGCATCGACCTCGAGGTCGGGCTTTTCGTAGTTGATCGTCGGAGGGACGAACCCGTCCTTGATCGCAAGCGCGGTGATCGCGGCCTCGATCGCCCCCGTCGCGCCAAGGCAGTGGCCGTGGCAAGGCTTCGTCGACGAGATGTTGATTTTCTTCGCGCCTTCCTCCCCGAAGACGCGCTTGAACGCATTCGTCTCCATCTGGTCGTTGAGATGCGTCGAAGTGCCGTGGGCGTTGATGTAGCCGACCTTCGACTTGTCCGTCACGCCGGCGTCCTTCAAAGCGACCTCTATCGCCTTCACGGCGCCGTCGGCCGAAGGGTCAGGGGCGGTGATGTGGTACGCGTCGCATGTCGCGCCGTATCCGGCGAGCTCGGCGTAGACCTTCGCGCCGCGCGCCTTGGCGTGCTCCTCGGACTCGAGTATCAGAATCGCCGCGCCCTCGCCCATGACGAAGCCGTCGCGGTCCTGGTTGAACGGACGGCACGCCTTCTCGGGCGTGTCGTTGAAGTGGGTGGAGAGCGCCTTCTCCTTCATGAAGCCGCAAACCGTGAATTCGATGATGACGGCCTCGCTGCCGCCCGCGATGACCACATCGGCGCGACCCGAGCGGATCAGATCCATCGCGAAGCCAATCGCGTCGGTAGAAGATGCGCACGCCGTCGTCACGACCTGGCACGGGCCCTTCGCGCCAAGCGCGATGGCGATGTTTCCGGCGCCCTCGTTTGCGATAAGCTCGGGAATCGCAAGCGGAGAAAGACGGTCAGGGCCCTTGTCGAAGAGCGTCCTGAACGACTCGTCGGTGATTTCGAGCCCGCCGATGCCGACGCCGAGAATCGTGCCTACGCGGTCCATGTCGGGAAGATTCGCACCCTCGGTTCCCTTGATTCCGAATCCAGCGTCCTGCCACGCCTCCTTGGCCGT
>CACYNF010000089.1 GCA_902775595.1 uncultured bacterium
ACCTCACCCAAAAGGTGAGGAGATCAAACGCGATCTTGCCTAATGTTTATGCGGGCTTCGCGCAGTTCAGCCAACTTCAACTGACGAGTATAGGTTCAACGGATGCAAAATCAGTGATGTTGAAATCGGAGGCTCGCTTGTGACGATTCCAAAGGGTTGCTTTTACAATTGTACGAGCCTTAAGGATGTAACGATAAACTGTCCGAATGCCACGACGATTGCGGCTCAGGCGTTTCAGTATGCGAACAGTCTCACACGTATGACTCTCGCGTGTCCGGCGCTCGCTTCCGTCGATGCGACCTCGTTCGCAAACGGCGCCTCGCCCATGTCGCTCACGATAATGAACGATCCGTGGGTTGTGTCGGAAACGGATCATACGGCCTCAATCATTGACAATGTTCTTGTCGTGCTGCAGGCCGTGTCGTCGTCAAGGCATGCCGTAGTCTATGCCGACAAGGCGGTATGGAAGGGATATGCCGCTGCGCTGACAGAAGCCGAAAAGGGCTATGCGCCGGCGAAGACATACGGGGTTTATGTGACTGCCGGGGGTGTGCGAAAGGCGTTCTTCGTGCATCCAGCGTGGGCGAAGTCTCCAGGCATGATTGTTATCATGCGCTAACGTGGATGCGCAGTAGTCCTTGCCCCCTAATTTGATGGGGTGGAACACGCGCTCGCCGTTTGATACAATAGCGACATGAACAAAGCATCATTAGTCGTGGCGGCCGTTGCCGCCGTAATGGCGTTGGAATCCATCGCGGCAGAACCCGTCGGCCGGCACTTCGTTGACGAAGCGATTGTCGTCGACCTGGCCGCCGAGCCGGTGAAGGACCAGCGCAAGTCGTCCACGGCGCCAGACCTCGGCTACGCCGGCTGCCTGACGGAAGGCTACGGCGACTGCGCCTGGTTCTACAACCCGGCGCGCGACAAGACAACGTGGAAGCTCTTCGAGGAGTCCGGCGCGCGCGTCCTCAAGCAGTGGAACTCGGTGATGACTTGGCAGCTCGGCCTCCACGAGTCGAAGTGGGGCAACCCGAACCCGAAGTGGTGCTTCGACTTCTGGAAGAAGCACGGCGTGAAGGTTCTCCTTACGCTCGAACACCACAAGGTTTATGCGGACTCGGGCTGTACGAAGAAGACAGACGACCTCGAAACGGTCAAGCGGACGATCTGCGACTATGTCCGCTGGATCGTCAAGAACGGATACAAGGAAGTCGTCGGAGGTTTCGAGCTCGGCAACGAGCCCTACTGGGGCAGCGACCCCGAGGGCTATGCGGCGCGCTGGGTTGCGATCGTCCCCGAAATCAAGAAGATATTCCCCGAGGTGAAGATCGGCATGCCGCTCGCGGAGTACCGTCCGAACGATCCCGACATCGCGTCAGTCCGAGCCCGCGCGACGGGGCTCGAATGGGTGCAGGGCGGCGGCAAGTTCTCGTTCTCGAAGCTCAACCAGTGGTCTGGGCGCTTCATCATCGCGATGAAGCCGGTGATGGACGACATCTCGCACGTAATCTACCACTTCTACGGCGCAGACCGCGCCTATGGATGCAGCCAGTCGGGATTCAGCCGCATCCACAACTTCGCCAAGGTGTTTCCCGAAATCGCCGACAAGCGCGTGTGGATCACAGAATGGCGCGAGCGCGCCGACGAAGACCTGCGCTGCCACCAGCGCTTCTTTTCGACGCTCTGGAAGGGACACTACATGCTGGGCGTACTCATGCAGCCGGAGATCGACGGCATTTCGCTCCACAACCTTGCGACGCTTGCGGGGGGAATCTACGTGACGACGGCCAAGAATGCGACGTGGTGTGTGCAGCGCGACGAGAACAAGCGCGAGTACCCTTATGTCGGCAACTCGTCCACCCCTGTCGCGGAGGTTGGTCCGGCGGGCCCTGTCTTTCGCCTGTACACTGAGGCGCTCATGTCGCATCCGCTCATCACCGAGCATGCCGTGCCGACGGCGGAGGGCACTGTCGCCCACGGCAAGGGCAAGAGCGGACAGTGGCACGGCATCTGGGGCGGGACGCTCTTTTACGAAACTGGCCTGCGCGCGCAGAAGGCGGCGGAAAAAGGAACGCCGCCGGACCAGTGGCCCGAAATCCAGTCCCTGTGGGAATGTGTCGTCGCCCTTGGTGCCAATCGCGATTCGGTTGCGCTCCTTATGGTCAACACGCATTCCAAGGAGGATGTCGTCCCGGTTAAGCTCGTGAACGGGAAGGCGTTCGCGGGCGAGGCGGTGATCCGCTCGGCGTCCATCGAGAAGGCCCGTCTGTTCGAGTGCCAGGTTCCGGGCACGCCGCGCCTCTGGACCGAATCGGTCAAGAAGGAGAAGGTCGAGGGGAAACAGTCTTTCACAGTCAAACTCCCCGCGTACAGCATCCAGACCGTCGTCGTGGGCGTGAAGAAGTAAATAAAGTTGAAAAGTTGAAAAGTTGAAAGGTTGAAAGGTTGAAAAGTTGAAAGGTTGAAAGGATGAAAATGGTTAAACAATCTATGAAAGCAGGCATTGGAATTCATCTCGCGGCAGTTCTTTGCAGTGCGGCTTCTGTCGCGGCAAGAGCTGACTTCGCAATTGACGTCGACATGTCCGCCGATCCGATTAAGGACGTCCGCACTTCGACCTGCGGGCCGGAGGTCGGCTACGCTGGGTGCCTCTTCCCCATCGACGGACCGAACGAGCCGGCCGACACCTACTGGTTCAAGACGCGCGCGGCCGACACCTCCCGCGCGATGCGCGAGGCAGGTGCGTGGTTCCAGCGCATGTGGCACGGCGACGACTGGTTCGCCCACCGTCTCCCGCCGGAGGAATACCGCAAGAAGTGGAACATCGACGACGAGACGTGGAAGAAGAAATTCCGCCGGTACGAGCGGACCGACCCCGCCGCCGCGTTTGCGTTCTGGAAGGCGAACGACTTCAAGGTGCTGTTCACTCTCGAAGCCTGGGGCGGCGAGAGGTCGAAGAAGAAAATCATCGAGCTTGTCGACTACATTGTTGCAAACCACTACGAGGACGTCATCGTCGGCTTCGAGCTCGGCAACGAGAGCTACTACGACAAGAACTACGCCTCGCTCGCGCCAATCTGGTGCGGGATCATTCCCGAGATCAAGAAGCGTATGCCGAAGGTGAAGCTCGGCATCAACCTTGCGGAGCTCTTCGAGCTCAATCCCGACATCACGCAGGTACGAAACCGCATGCTCGCGGCGGGCGAGATCAAGCGCGACACATACTTCGCCGCAGGTGACTTCAACCGCTATTCGGCGCAGTTCGTGACGGCGATGTCGAACTGCATCGACCAGATCACCCACGTCATCTACCATGCCTACGGCGCGGAGACGCCCTACAGCTGCTCCTACTACGGGTTCCAGCGTTTCCGAAACTTCATGCAGGCGTTCCCCGAACTCAAGGGCAAGAAGATGTGGCTCAGCGAGGTGCGTCCGCGTTCCGACGAGGACAACTACTGCCAGCGCATCTTCCGCGAGACGCTTGTCATGGCGCACTATTCGCTCATGGCGGTCTGCCAGCCCGAGATGGACGGCTTCAACCACCACCAGATCTACGCGCTTTCCGGCGGCATCTACCAGTCCGACGGGAAGAACTGGCGCATCCAGAGGCGCGACGCGGGGCGCGAATACGTCGACTGGCGCGCGCCGATGGGCAAGCCGCGGCTTGAGGTGGGCGCGTGCGGCGTCATGTACCGCATTCTCGCCGAGGCGATCAAGGAGCATCCGCTCATTCTCCGACACGGAACTTCCAAGGCTGCCGACACCGAGGATGCGTTCTTCACCTCTGCGCGCGTGACGGATCAGATCTACGCCCGCCGCCGTGCGCTCAAGGAGGGCAAGTCCGGGTGGAGCGTCCCGAAGGTCGAAGGCGAGGTCGAGTGGGTCGCGCTTGCCGACGAGCACCGCAACGAGCTGTGCCTGCTGATGGTGAACACCAAGTCCGAGCCGATCAAGGTGAAGCTGACGGCGCGCGGCAAGGTCAAGAACGAAGTCAAGGCCAAGGAGTTCGCCGCGCCGACCTACCGCACGCTGAGCTGCCCGGAGAAATTCCTCGACTGCCGCGCCGTGCCTGGCGAGGGACACCCCTGGACGCAGATGAGCTGGGAGGACACGCAGGCGGGCTACGCCGCGATTCCGATGGCGGCCTACGAGGGCATGAAGCCCGCCGCCTCGGCGCTCACGGTCGAAATCGCCCCGCACACGGTTCAGTCCGTGACCGTCCTCCTGCGCAACGCGCCTGACGGCAAGTAGCCCAAATACGGCAGGGGTGGATTGACAAGAGTCCGCCTGTGGGCGTATAATATGGGCCGCATGAAACGAACTCTCTATCATGGGTCTAAGGACAGGATCGTAAAGCCGTTGTTCGGCGCGGGGCGTCTCAACAACGACTACGGGCGTGGTTTCTACTGCACGGAGAGCGAGGAACTTGCGAAAGAGTGGGCCGTTGCCAACGATCATGACGGATGGGCAAACGCCTATTCGATGGACGATGACGGTTTGGATGTCCTCAACTTGAATTCGAAAGAATACTGCCTTCTGCACTGGCTCGCGGTATTGCTGGAGAACCGCCAGTTTGAAACGGAATATGGTCTGCCCCTGGAGGCCAAGGCGTACCTGACAACGCGATTTGCCGTCCCGTACAAAGAAGCGGACGCCATCATCGGCTATAGAGCGGACGACAGCTACTTTACCTTTGCCCAGGACTTCATATCGGGAGCGATTTCCTATTCGCAGCTCGCGTCCGCAATGCGTCTTGGCCATCTCGGAGACCAATATGTCATCAAAAGCCGGAAGGCTTTCGGCAGAATTAGGCATGTCGAATCGCGGCCTGCGCTGCGCTCCGAATGGCTTGAGCGCAAGAACGCCCGTGACCATGCCGCGCGTCAGGAGTATCTGAGCGCATTGAGGCATCAGAGAGTGCCAGGAGATTTGCGCATCGACCGCATAATCGACGAGGAGATAGGACCTGATGACGAACGCCTACGATAGAGCGTATCTTCTGCATGCCCGGCAGTCGCTCGGACGTATGCTGGATTTCTCCTGTCATTCCCTCGGGCATTCCGCAAGAGGTTTTTGGGATTTGTTTCTCGCCTCGGGCGTCGCCGCGTCATTCGGGAAAGGGGACGCGCATTTCATTGCCGGCATGAGCGGGTATGAACTCGCCTACGAGGTCCTTGAACGCTGCGGGGTGAAGTTTAGTCGCGTCGTCGATCCTTCGCCTCCGGACGGAAAGTCCCCGGAGTTCTGGGCGGCATGGTCCGTCGCCCATTATCAATGGTTCAGGGGGCTGTCCTTCGCACGCATAGACGCGTTCGCCCCGATAGACGACATCGTGGCGATGTATCATCCATATCACGAGATGGACATCTCGCGGTTCTGCGATGAGATGGACAGGCTTTACCGGCTGAAGTATCCCGAACGGAATCTGCAGCGCATCCGGCGCAGCATCAACTTGAGCCAACGCGAGCTATCCGAACGCTCCGGCGTGTCGATAAGGACGATACAGGAGCTTGAGCAGGGTCGAAAGGACATCAACCGTGCGGGTATAGACACGCTTATGCCGCTTGCCGCCGCGCTTTCCGTTGACGTGGAGTCCCTTGTCGAGCGAGTTGGCTGACCCCCCCCTAATTTGAGGGGGTGGGAGGCGCGGACGGTTTTTGGTAGAATGCTCCTGAATTCAAGGGAGCGTGCAGAAAAGCCACGAGAGCAGTGGCCTCTGTTGTATGACTTGGAGGACAGCATGAAAGACGGAGAATTGTCGAGGAGGATGTTTCTTGGGGCGGGCGGCGCGTTCGCGCTGCCCAACGGAGGATGCGCGTTCCGCGCCCCGGCGGGGCTTTTCGGCGGCGGCGCGGTCGTCCTCGCCGGGAACATTCCGGAAGGCTGGAATGTAAGGGTGCGCGCGAACAGCCTCGTGCTGAAGAAGCTCGGCGGGATGGTGATCACCATCAGATAGGGAAGAAGATGCGACATTCTGTTTTTGCGTTGTTCGCGGTGCTCTTCGCAGCCGGTGCAGTCGCTGGTGCGCAGACGGGCGCGAAGGAAACGAGCTACGGCGCCGACTCCGACACGATCGACGCGAAGATCTCCGCCGCGTGCGCGGTCGGCGGGAGCCGAACGGTCACGCTGGGCAGAAATCCAGACCGCACGGACGGTGCATGGATGATTACGCGCGCCATTCTGCTGCCGGACGATTTCACGCTTGTCCTCGACGGCTGCCGCGTAGAGCTCGCCCCAGGAACGCGCGACAACATCATCCGCAACGCCGGGGCGGTCGGCTACATGCGCGTCACACCGAACAGGAACATCAAGGTGATCGGCAAGGGCGAGGCCGTCCTCTGCGGCGGACGTTCCAACCACTACGCGCCGGCGACGAGCGGCGACCGCAACGGCTGGCCGGCAATCGGTATCCTATTCTGCGCCGTGACGGACTACGAGTTGGCGGGCTTCACCATGGAAGAGACGCAGTGCTGGGGCATTTCGCAGGAGAACGGGTGCGCCAACGGCTGGGTGCACGACATACGCTTCGCGGATTCGAACAAGATGCGCAACCAGGACGGCGTGGACATCCGCAAAGGGTGCCACGACATCCTCGTCGAGAACATCTCCGGCGTCTGCGGCGACGATGTGGTGGCGTTGACGGCGCTCAGGCGCAATGCTGGGACGCGCGGTGGCGGAAGGGCGTCATGCCAGATCGGTGGAAACTTCCCCGGACTGGACGATGACGTCTACAACGTCACCGTCCGCAACATCAAGGCGCGCTGTTCGGGCGGACACGGAATCGTCCGTCTGCTTGTCCAGGACGGCATCAAGATGCACCATGTCACGGTTTCGAATGTTGTCGACACGACGGACGTTTCGAAAGGGGAGCCGCGCTGCCAGGCGGCGATTCGCATCGGTGACGTCAACTACTGGAGCATTCGCCGCAACGATCTGAGGGAGATGCACCACGTCACGGTCCGCGACGTGGCGTCGGCGGGCCGCGTCGTCGTCTGGATCAAGGGGCCGCTATGCGATTCGTCCGTGACCGGGATCCGTTGCCTCGTGGACGGGAAGAAATACGACGTGACCGCGCCAATTGAGCGCGTGGATATAGATCCCCAATGAGGGCTAGATTATGGTATTATTCCACCCGTTCAACTGATTAAGAAACAATCTCCAACAGTTCCACCATGAAGCCACAGACACTAACAGTTTTCATCGCATTTGCCGCCCTGACGGCTACGGCTGGATGGGTGATGAACCCGATCTCATGGACGTATGACGAAGATTCGCGGACGCTCACGACTGACGGAACGTCGTCGTTCGCCCTCGCGGGCGCGGCGGAATCTGGCGGCGCGGGGCTTGGACTCGCGATAGCCCGCCGCATAGCGCGTCTCCACGGAGGTGACGTCGTCCTCTTGCCTGCCGTCCCATCTGGTGCGCGGTTCGTCCTTTCAGTTAGGGGCGGTCGTTCCGGCCAAGATGGCAGGTGAAGCGGCTTTTGGTATAATTCAAGAAAAGGAGGGAGTCAAATGGTTCAGATCAACAGGCGCGATTTCGCGAAAGGGGCGATGGGCCTCTTTGGTTGGGGAATGTTCGCAGGCGGCTTTGGCGGCTGCAGCTTGCTTTCAAGGCGCACTGGCCCGAATCTCGTGTTTGGCGCCATAAGCGACATCCACATCCGCCTTGCTCGCAAGGACGGCAAGAACACGTTTGCTGGTGCGGAGAAGTTCCGCGAGACGCTGGAATGGTTCCGCGACCAGGGTGTTGACGGCGTCACGATAAGCGGCGACCTTGCTGAATGCGGCTTTGTAGAGGAGCTTGAGGAGGTCGGAAGGGTGTGGCGTTCCGTGTTTCCGGACGACAAGGCCCCTGACGGGCGGCATGTCGAACGGCTCTTCGTGTACGGCAACCACGACTGGGAGGGCTTCAACTACGGTAGCGCCGGGAAGAAGATGTTTGGCGACGACTTCAAGTCGCATACGATTCGCGCAGACCTCGCGGCTGCCTGGAAGAAGGCGTTTGGCGAGGAGTATTCGCCTGTATGGCGCAAGGAGGTGAAGGGCTACACTTTCGTGGGAGCCCATTGGATTGCAGACCACTGCAGGAGCAGGAATGAGATCGGCGTGCCGCAGACGCCAGAATGGTTCAAGGAGAACGGCAAGACGATTGACCCCTCTAAGCCGTTCTTCTACCTCCAGCATCCGCCGCCGAAGAACACTTGCCACGGTCCGCATCTCTGGGGCAGTGACGACGGCCGCTTGACCGAGACGCTGTCGCAATACCGCAACGCGATTGCCATAACTGGCCATTCCCATGCGTCGCTCACGATGGAGCGCGCGATCTGGCAGGGTTCGTTCACCGCCATTGACGTGGGCTCGCTCAGCTATACCGGCGGTGAATGCGGCGACCTCTTTCCGTATTGGCGCGAGAACGACAACAGCGGCGAAAAGGCCGCCGCCGACAATGCCAAGAAGATCATGCGCCGGTTGTATACGAGAGACGGGCACCAGGGGCTTCTCGTACGCGTCTACGATGACTGCATAGTGTTCGCGCGTCGCGATTTCGGGAGCATGAGTAGGCTTGCCGAGGACTGGGTCGTGCCGCTTCCGGCGAAAGACCCGATGCCGTTTTCGTTTGAGTCGCGCGTCGGGGGTAGCGTCGCGCCGCAGTTCCCGGCTGGTGCCGCGCTTGCCGCCCGCATTGCCACCGGCAAGAACCGCGGCGGCGGCAACGTGAAGTCCGAGGATCGCCGCGTTCTCGAAGTGACCATCCCCGTTGCGAATCGTCCGGGTGCTGGCAGGGTCGTAGACTACGCCGTGGAAATCTCCGGCAAGGACGGTGGAATAGACAGGAAGTTCGCGTTCGCCGAGGGCTACCACAGGTCGCCCGAAAGCAAGGTGGCGAATACGCCGCTTGTGTTCCTCGTTGACGCCGACCTTCTCGCGTCGAAGGGCGACCTGCTGATAAAGGTCGTGCCGCGCAACGGATTCGGGGTCGCAGGCGAGGCGCTCGGCTGTCGTCTGCCCGCCATTGACGAGAAGCCCAAAAATGGGCAAAAAGGGTCAGACCCTTCTATATAAGCTCTACTGTATATGCTTGACTGGTGGCTGTGGGATGTGGTAGACCGGGGGAGTATGAATTTGGCGGGGACAGGCCCCACGAAACCCTTGTTTTTAGGCCATCGACAGGATCCCCACGAGTTCCGTCCTTGGTAATTCCGGGCGCGAAGATATACAAGGCCCGCTGGGTGAAATGAATGTAATGCCACGGGGATGCGGCGGACTGCAAGAGACTGGTGTTGTTGCCTATAATGTCGGCTATCATTGATTTTCCCGCATAGCCGACATTTTGCAGCCCATGATAAAATGTCGGCTATTCTGTAATTTGTGGAATAGCCGACATTTTGCCATTGCGCGTCAGCGCGAAATATGATATAGTGCACGTATGAAATTCATTGGAAGAAGCGAGTATCTTGATAAACTCTCCGCCTTGTGGGAAAAGAAGCGGAGCTCCTTCGCCGTCGTGTCCGGACGCCGCCGAATCGGGAAGTCGACTCTGGTCGAGGAGTTCGCACGACGCTCGGCCTGTGAGTTCATAGAGATTGTCGGGTTGCCGCCGGACAGGACCATGACTAACCAGCGTCAGATAGATAACTTCTGCGAGCGGCTTGCAAGGGCGGCCAAGAAGCCGGAAGCCAAGGCCGACTGCTGGCCAAAGGCGTTCGATGCGCTTCATGAAGCGATTCATCCCCGGCGTAAGACAATTGTGTTCCTCGATGAAATATCATGGATGGGGCGCTACGACGGAGCCTTTGCCGGATTCCTCAAGACGGCATGGGATACGCAGCTGTCGCTGCACGACAATCTGATACTTGTCGTCGCCGGGAGCGTCTCGGCCTGGATCCAGGCAAATGTCCAGCGTTCAAAGGCGTATGTCGGAAGGATCTCCCTTGACATAACCCTGCCCGAACTTTCTCTGTCCGAATGCCGCGCGTTTTGGGGCAGAAAGGCGGATCGGACAGCGACGCGCGAGATACTTGACGTGCTGTCGGTGACTGGAGGTGTTCCGAAATACCTTGCCGAAGTCAATCCGTCGCTGTCTGCCGACGAGAACATCCGGCGGCTATGCTTCGATCCGGATGGATATCTGTTCAAAGACTTCAATCGCATATTCGACGACGTGTTCGATGAGAGCGTCGCCGCCAAGAAGCGAATCGTCACGGCGCTTGCCGACGGCCCGGCGAGCATTGCGGAGCTTGCGGAGCGGATCGGCGTGCAGTCAAGCGGACATATTTCATCGGATGTCTCCGATCTCGTGCAGGCGGGTTTTGTCGCCGGTGCGCGGGGGAAGAACCCTGACACAGGACGCGATGTAAGAGAGGTAAGATACAGGTTAAGGGACAATTACACGCGTTTTTACCTTAAATACATCCAGCCGAAATCCGAAGCCATCAGAGAAGGCATGTTCCGCTACGTGTCGCTGGAGCGTCTTCCGAACTGGAACTCCATAATGGGTCTCCAGTTCGAGAACCTTGTCCTGAACAATTTCCATGCACTCGCCAGACGCATCGGACTCGTAGGCAAGAGCGTGGAATCCGTTGCGCCATACTTCAGGCGTGGACGCAAGGCCGGCGACGGAGTGCAGATAGACATGCTTGTCCAGCTTCCGAAAAGCGTGTATCTGGTGGAGGTGAAGCGGATGAACTTTATTCCCGTTGCCGTGGAGCAGGAGGTGCAAAGGAAGATCGACCGGCTTCCCCTGAAAAAGGGGACATCCGTAAGGACGGTGCTGGTCTATGACGGTGAACTTGCGCCTGAGCTCGAGGAGGATGGGTTCTTCGATCATCTCGTCGGTATGGACGAACTCCTTCGTCAGAGCTGATCCCCTAATTCGATGGGATATGAAATCAACATGTCAACTGATATAACAACAATATGAAAATGAAATTCGCTATGTCTGCTGCGGCGTTTGTTGCCGTGTTCGTTTCCTGCGCGGGGGCGATTCCGCTCCCCGAGCATCCGCGTCCCGACTGGGAGCGCGCCGAGTGGGTGAACCTGAACGGCGAATGGGACTTCGCCTTCGAGGCGAAGGGCACGCCAGTCGACGCGCCGGCGCGTCCGGCGGCGTTCGACCAGAAGATCGTCGTTCCGTTCGGATGGGCCGCGCCGCTTTCGGGAGTGAAGGGCGAGGGGGACAGCGCGTGGTACAGGCGCGAGGTTGAGATTCCGGCGGACTGGAAGTCGCCGCGATTCTTCCTCGTCATTGGAGCGTGCGACTGGCAGACCGACGTCTTCGTGAACGGGAAGTTCGTCGACCGCCATCAGGGCGGCTACGTTCCGTTCGAGGTCGAGCTGACTCCATTCGCGAAGAAGGGCGGGAAGGCGACTGTCGAACTGCGCGTATGGGACGCTCCTGCGTCCATCTCCAGCAAGGACTGGCGGCTTTACGGCAAACAGGGCTACGGCAACGCGCGCGGCATCTGGCAGACGGTCTATCTCGAAGGACGCGGCGACAGCTATATCGAGTCCGTGCGCTTCGAGCCCTATTTCGCGACGAGCCTCTGCGAAGACCACGTCCTTGTCAGCGTCACGCTGGGCGCACCTGCGAAAGTGCCGCTCGATGTCACGATCGCCTTCAAGCCGGAGGACGGCGGCGCTAAAGTCAGCGAGACTTTCGGAGTCGGGGAAATGGAGAGGGACATCAGCATACCAATAAAGGATGCGAAGGTCTGGGATCTCGACAATCCCTATCTCTACGAAGTGACGGTGAAGGCGGGCGATGACGAGGTGTCCACGTATTTCGGCTTCCGCGAAATCGGCGTCGATAATAATCCGAACGGTCACCCCTACGTGACGCTCAACGGCAAGCCCGTCTATCTCCAGCTCACGCTTGACCAGAGCTACCATCCGGAGGGATTCTACACCTTCCCGACGGACGAGTTCATGAAGAACGAGATCATGATTTCCAAGAAGCTCGGGCTAACCGGCAACCGCGTCCACATCAAGGCGGAGATCCCGCGCAAGCTGTACTGGGCCGACAAGCTCGGACTTCT
>CACYNF010000090.1:0-11975 GCA_902775595.1 uncultured bacterium
GGCGAAGAAGCAGGAGAAGCAATCGCCCTCCAAGAGCCGCGACGCAGAGCGCTCTTCTGAGTTTCGCAACGGGACGATTACGAAGACGACAGCGGCGACTTTCAAGCCGGAGCGAACGACCCCCGTGCAGACAGGCGAATTTCAGGTTGATCTCGTCGTGATAACGTTCCCCGACTGCATCCAGCCGCCGTCTGTCGAGGCCGTCAGATCGGCGCTCAACTCGCTTGGCGGCTCCACAACGATAGCCGACTACTACAAGGACTATTCACAGGGCATCACGTGGCCCGTCCTCGACGCCTACCCGACCGTCTACATGGCGCCGCATCCTTTCGGCTACTACTGCCGCTGGAATACGTTTGGGAACCTGATCGGCTATGGCGGCGACGGCGGCGAGCGCGCCCGAAAGCTTCGTGAAGACGCGCTCAAGTTCGTGCAGTCCAAGGGGCGCCCTAAGAAAAAGGGCGCATATACGTGCTATGTCTATTGCAACACCGTGAACAAGGATCCGGATCACCTTGAGCGCGTTATCCGCCCGCTCTATCCGCCAAAGCCGTCGCCGGAAGCCATGCAGAATGGGGCGGTGGACAAGCTCAAAGGATACGACCCCAAGGTCATGTGGGCCGATCCGCTGTGGCCGAATTCGATCCCGCAGGTCGCGTATCCCGGGAACGGCCGCACGCTCGTCCACGAACTCGGCCACTGCCTCGGCTCGCCCGACTACTACCATGCCACCGAGGAACACGACGGTCTCGAGGGCGCGCCGTGCCTGCCTTGGGACTATGGCCCCACGGGGCCCGCCTACTGCCGCTACATCCACCACGCCTTTGTTCCAGCGGCCGCGTATCCAAAGGTCGCGAAGCCGGGCGAATACAAGCTTGGGCCGCGCTCAGCGAAGTTCCCGATGGGCAAGGAATCCGAGGGGCTTCCGCCGCTCGGTATCTTCGTGCCGTCGACGCACCCCAACTACCTCTTCTACATCGAGTACTGCCACAACGAAAGGCCGCCAGTCGGAGACCCGTCTGCCGATGGTCTTCTCGTCCATGTCATAAACGTCACGATGACTTCCCCGATGCTCGGCCCGCCCGACCTCTGCTATACGTACAGGAGCGGCGATCCAGATCACAAGGCGATCGGAGAAGGCGTTGCGTACCTGAGACCCGGCGACAAGTTCGACGAGAAGAGCGATCCGGCGGCGATACTCCCGAACTTGCTCCCCGCAGGAATCGCGATATCGGACATAAAGACTGACGCTTCAACGGGGACTTGCACCTTCAAGCTCGATATGCCTGAGTCAAAGTTCACTAAGCAGGAGCTCGACTTCGCGCTTCTCCCGCAGACGGAGCTCATCTCGCTCGACGCGCCCATGCCGACGTCGTTCCGCGCGAAGCTTAACGTCAAGTACAGAGGCGAGCCGCTACTGACGGAATATGGCTTCTGCTACGGGCTTAAGAAGGACCCGACCGAAAAGACAGGCAAGCTCTTCCCGCTCTATCACCGTGACCGCTACGAGGGGCGCATAATCGACTTGAAGCCGGGAGTCACGAATTTCGTACGTGCCTACGCCCGCAACGCGAACGGCATAAGGTACAGCCGCAACCAGAAGGGCATCGTCCTTCCCGCAGAAGCGACCGGCAAGGGCGATGTGACGCTCTTTTCCGAGACCGACCACCTTCTCTCCACCTGGTACATACAGCAATGGTATTTCGGGCTTAAGAACGACGTATTCAATTCGTCGAATCCTCTTTTGGCGCTGATGGCGATTGCGAACTACTACCGTGCGCTCCCTGGCACCGAGTCTGGCAAGGGAGATTTCGACATGACGCGCGTCCACTCGAATCCGTCCGACTCGCGCCCGAAGTTCCGCCTTGCCGAGGTTGATCGGCTGCGTAGCGAGATGGAGGCGCTGGTCAGAGAATCTGGACTTGGCTTCCTCGATTTCGAGCAGGCGAGCGGGAACGATGATGGCAGGGGGAAGAAGAAGCCGTCGAAGCCGGCGCCACGCGCCACGGGGAAGAAGAAGGGCGGGCCGGACTACGGCAAGAACGCCGAGTGGGTCGCTAAATGCGCGGCGGCGCTCAAGATCAAGTCGCCCGAGACAGTGTTTTTCAACTGCCCGACTGAGGATGCGCTCCTTGCGAAGAAGGACGAGATTCGCCGCTGGATACTCCTTTCGCAGCCCGTCATGCTCGTTCGCCAGAGCCGTCCGCTCAATGACGAAATCTCACAGCGCTGGCCCCTGGACATCGCGATCATCGACGGGCTTGGTTTTGATGCTGAGACATTCCATGTCGTCTTCCCGGGCGGCAGCGATCGTGGCCGCAAGGAGCAAAGGGGCGGATACATAAAACTCGGCGAACTTCTTTACCGCACATCCGACGCGATGCTAATGTTCTACCGCCCCGGCGCCACCGATACATCGAAGAAGAAAAAGCGGTAGCAGGCAATGCAAAAGCGCCGCTGAATCATTTATGATAAGGACACTGACCGTTTTCTACCTGCACAAGCCCGGCCGCTTCGACGCGAAGCGGCTGCCTGTCATCGAGTACGGGCTTACCGACGCCTTCCGCGACTTCTGCCGCGAGACGTTCGACGTGAGGGGCGCGCTGGACTATCCGCCGATGAAGCTCGTCACCGTCCACGACGCGCCGACGCTCGCGAAGGCGCTCTTCACGAGCGGGGGCCCGAGGGGCGTCCTCACCGAGCTCGGACGCGCCTGCTGTCTGTTCCTGATCGACGACGACCTGATGAAGATGGAGGTCGAGGGCCTCTCGCTAAGGTCGTGGCTCAAGCTGTTCTTCCCCGCGATACCGAAGGTCGTGCTCACGAGGCCGGGGCATCCCGTGGTGGCGCTTCCGGCGAGACGCTGGACGAAGAAGGCCGCCGTGGTGCTCGAACAGCCCTCGCGCTACCACGAGCGCATCGTGCACCTCTTCAAGAGCTTCTGGATGCCGCGCTTCTCGACGGCGCTCAAGCAGTACGTGACGCTGAAGGCGGGCACGAACTGGCACACGCCTGGACACAACGGAGGACGCGCTTTCGCGAACTCGCCGTTCCTGCGCGGCTTCCACGAGGCGTTCGGCGACACGATATTCCGCACGGACCTCTCGGTGTCCGTCGAGTCGCTCGGAGACCTCTCGAGCCCCGAGGCGCACACGCCGCTCTCGGAGGCCCAGAAGCTCACGAGCGAGATATTCGGCACCGCGGCGAGCCGGTACGTGACGAACGGAACGTCCACGTCGAACAAGGCGATGCTGATGACGCTGCTGAGGCCGGGCGAGACGGTGCTTGTAGACCGCAACTGCCACAAGAGCGTGCACCACGCGGTCGTTACCTCCGCCGCCGTCGCGCGGTACCTCCCCGCGCGCTGGAACGCCGCCCTCGGCGTGTGGGGCCCTGTGTCCTTGGACGACATCCGCCGTGCGCTGCGCGTCCCCGCCGAGGAGAGGCCGAAGCTCCTCGTCCTCACGACGTGCACCTACGAGGGCGTGCTGTATCCGATCTGGGAGATCGCGCGCGAATGCGAGAAGGCCGGGGTTCTGTTCTACGCGGACGAGGCGTGGGCGGCGTACCTCAACTTCCACCCCTACTACACCTTCGGCCGCGGGAAGGGCGACACGGTGCGCTACGCGGCGGTGAACGAGACGTGCGGCGCCCATTTCTCCGTGCAGTCGACGCACAAGACGCTCGCCGCGTTCTCGCAGGCGTCCATGATCCACGTGTCGACGCGCTTCAAGCAGCTTCTCGAGGAGGACAGCTCCCCGCAGTACCGCTGGCTCAGGCGGCGATTCGCGCTGCACGGACGCGGCAGCTACGAGAAGTTCTCGCACGACCTGCACGAGATCCTCAGGTACTGGCACTCGACCTCGCCGCTGTATCCGTTTCTCGCGGCGCTCGATGTCGCGGGCGTGCAGATGCGGCTCGAGGGCATGAAGCTCATCGACGAGCGAATCCGCTGGGCGGCGGCGTTCAGAAAGCGCGTCGCGGACGAATGCGGCAGGCCCGAGAACCAGTGCTTCGCCGGGCTCGAGGAGATCGCGGGCCCTGGCGTGGACTGGCGCGAGAAGGGGTACATGAAGGATCCGCTCAAGATCGTGCTGCAGCTCCGCTCCGCGCGCGCGTGCGCCGCGTTCAAGAAGGCGCTTCTCAAGGCGCACATCCAATGGGAGAAGGCAAGCTCCACGACGGTGCTCTTTCTCGTCACGGCGGGAACGGCGCAGGAGCACTTCGAGTATCTCTTCCGCGTGTGCCGCCAGTTCAAGGGGCTTATCGGGCCCGCGGCGGCCAGCGCCGCGGCGAAGGGCGTCGTCGAGGCGGTGTCGGGCCAGGCGGAGGTGCTTCCGCACGATGCTGCGCTCTGCGACGGCGAGCTGGTGACGCTCGAGGAGTCCGAAGGGCGCATCGCCTCGCAGTTCATAGTGCCATATCCGCCGGGCGTGCCGGTTTTCATTCCGGGCCTGAGGATCACGAAGGCGATGGTGCGGCTCGTGAAGGACGTGATCGCGAACGACGGTGTCGACGCCGTGCATGGCCTTTTCTGCCGCGGCGGGCACGCGCCGTTCTTCGTCGAGGTGCTCAACCGCGACGAGGAGGCCCGAACCCGGCTGCGGCGTTGAGATCCTTGTGCTTGACTTGTGCCGCGGCCTTGATGTAAAATTGCGGGCATGAAGACATGTCTGCATCAGGCCTGCGCCGCGTGCGCGGCCGTTTTCGCCGCGACCGCATCTGCCGCCGACCTCTCCTCCGCCGTGGACGTGAAGCCGCTCGCGATGAAGGCGTACGGGATCCGCAGCGTCGAGCGCAGTGGTGATCGTGCGCTCGCAGTCACGCTCGGCGCGAGCTCCTCCGCCGCGGCGCATCGCCTTGCCGACGCGTGGCGCGTGACCAGTCCCGACGATCCCGCCTACGCGTACTCGAAGTTCGTGAAGCCCGCTTCTGTCGCGGAAGTCTCGTCGGAAGTCGAGTTCGAGTATCCAGGCGGAATGGCCGAGCAGAAGAAGGCGATGCCGTCCCTCACGCGCACAGTCGTCGAACTGAAGCTGCCGACGCCGATGAAGAAGAACTGCAAGTATGCCGCTGTCGCATACGGCGCGGAAATGGAAGTCGTTACTTCCGGCCGCACAGGGCTCTACGCAGGCGAAGACGCGGTCGGCGCAGATACCGTCGCCGCCATCGTCGGCTTCCGCCGCGTAAGTTCCGCCGGCGACGGAAAGCTTCTCTGCGAGTTCGGCGCGGGCTACAGCCCTGCGGGCGGGAACGCCGCGGCGAACTGGAAGGTGACGGTCAACGGGAAGCCGCGTCCCGTCCTCGCGCTCGGACGACGCTCGAAGATCGACTGCTACGTCCCGAAGGGCTGGGGTGGAACGTATCCCTGCCTTATGCAGCACGATGTGTTCCTCGACATAGGAGACGCGCTGAAGACGGGCGACAAGGTCTCGGTCGAGGTGACGGACGCGGTCTCCGCAGGCGCACGCGCGGCCGCGTTCGCGTTCGACGAGTCGAAGAGCGTGACGCGGTCTATCCAGGCCAACCAGGTCGGCTATCTCCCCGACGCGCCGAAGTTCGCGTATGTCGGCTGCTGGTTCGGTTCGTTCCCCGACGCGAAGTTCGCGGGTGGCGCCGGCGCGCGCAAGTGCGCGAACGCGAAGCTCGCCGTCTCGTCGCTCGCCTTCGACGCAAATCCCCCATTCGAGATAGTCGACGAGAAGAGCGGCAAGTCGGTCAAGAAGGGAACGGCGAAGTTCGTCTTCAGCGGGAACGAGAAGGAGTCGAAGAAGGCGTCGTACGCCGCGTCCAACGTCTGGGAGCTCGACTTCTCGGACGTGCGCGCGCCAGGCCGCTACTTCATACGGATTCCAGGAGTTGGCCGCTCTCTTGCGTTTTACATTGACAAGGCGGTCTACGAAAAGGCGCTCAAGGTGCAGGCGCTCGGCGTCTACGAACAGCGCTGCGGCATTGCGCTCGACCCGAAGCTGACGCGCGGCTGGGAACGCATCGCCTGCCACGCGGGCGGTGTCGTCGCGTCGACGTGCGAGCGCGTGAAAAACCCTGAGTTCGCCCCATTCGACAAGAACGTCGTCAAGGGCGCGGACGGCAAGCCGCTCGTCCTCGCAGCGTCGGGCGGGCATCACGACGCGGGCGACTACAATCCGCGCTCGCACCTCGATGTCGCGCAGGCGCTCCTCAACTGCTACGAGCTGAAGCCGACCGCCTTCACCGACGGACAGTTCGCCGTTCCCGAGCGCGGCAACGGGATACCCGACATCGTCGACGAAGCGCTTTGGCAGCTGAAGCTCTGGAAGGGGCTTCAGGACGAGGACGGGGGCATTCGCGCCGGAACGGAGTCGCTGCGCGACCCCGGCTTCTTCCAGACCGTCGAGCTCGACGACACTGGCGACTACGCCTGGGCGAAGGACAGCAAGATGTCGTTCCAGTGCGCGGGTGCGTTCGCGCAGGCGGCGCGCATCCTCAGGAAGTGCGGAAAGACGGCGGAGGCGAAGGACTTCCTTGCACGCGCCGAGCGCGCCTACGAGTGGGGCAAGGCGAATCCGACGCGTGGTCTCAAGGACGCGCAGGACAAGGAGTACAACTCCGATCCGCGCGCGTACGCGGCGGTCAGTCTCTACCACACGACGCGCGACGCGAAGTACCACGACGACTTCAAGGCGATCGCGCCGTGGGTCTCGAACCCGAAGGCCGAGGTCTCGATCTGGGGCAAGTACGATCTTTCCCTCGCGGCGCGGCAGTATCTCCTTCTTCCAAAGGATCTTGTTGACGCCATGCTCAGGAAGGCGATAGAGGATGCGATGTTCGCCGAGTTTCGCATGTTCAAGGGCGGGTCGGCGAAGTGGCCCTACAAGTTCCTCAGGAATCCGTGGGCCCCGATCACGTGGGGCACAGGCGCATACGAGAACTACGCCGTCACCGCCGCGCACCTTTATGCGCTGACGGGCGACAAGGAGTGCCGCGAATGGCTCGTGAGGACGTGCGACAACACGCTTGGCGCGAACCCGCTTGGGCTTAGCTGGATCACGGGGCTTGGCGAGAGGACGATTCGCTGCCCCTTGCACAACAGCCGCTATCGCGCGGCGGGCGGTCCCGTCGCCGGCCTTCAGGCCCAGGGCCCGATGCAGCGCGGCCACGGCTATTCGTTCAAGGAGACTCTCTATCCCGCGTGGAAGGAGGGCGAAGCCGTTCTCCACGCCTTCATCGACACCCACTGGGCGATTGCGATGGACGAGCCGACCGTCAACAATATGGCGAACACCCTGCTCGTGTTCGGCGTGTTGACACGGTAGAATGGAATTTGATAGACTTCACGGCATGAGAACAACGACTGTGCCGAAGGGGTCTGGATTCCGTTTTTCCCGCATAAAACTGGCGGCTTTGACGCTGGTTGCCGCTCTTGCCGCGCCCGTCTGGGCCGGCGAAGGCATCGTTCTTGAAATCGATCCGCAGGCGATCGCCGAGATACTTCCGCTCGCGGTCGAGGCGGTCTCCATACAGCAGCGCGCGGCGGAGCGCGAGGCAAAGCACGCCGCGGAGCTGAGGAAGAAGGGGATCGCGGAAGTGCCGCCGTGCGGCAGCGAACGGTATGTCATAGACACCCCCGCGTTCGGCGGGTTCTCGTTCGACGACTGGGGCGAGCTTTACATCGACCGCCGCTTCGTCACCGACGAGGAGATGAAGACCGTCAGGAAGATCGAGGCGTGGATCGCGAAATGGTTCCCGGAGCAGACAAAGAAGCGGAAGACAAAGCCACGCGTGCGAGCAGGCGGCGCGGGGCTTCCCGTGTTCCGCGGTTTCGAGGACGCGCGATACCAGGAGCACGACGCGCTTATCGCGCGGCTTGTGAAGGAGTTCAACGCCGACAAGAAGGGCTGGACCGGTGGAACGGAGTCTCAGGCTGCGAAAGTCGGCGATCTCACGCCGGCGCTCGTAAAGGCGCACATGATCGAGGAGTCGGGCGGGAACGGGCCGCGCTCCAAGGCGGCGTGGAAGGTCGATCCGCTGCAGGTGAACGTCCCCGGCGACTGGGGCGTGGAGAAGGAACTCGTCGGGCTCGTCAAGCCGTCCAAGCGCAACGAGGGGACGGCCGAGCAGAACGTCCGCGCTGCGATAAAGTACCTCTCGCGCAAGGGCTTCGGCGCCTCGGCAAGACCCGCTGCGACGCGGCCTTCGGGCTTCTTCGACGGATGGCTCGACGCGCTTCGCCGCTACAACGGACGGCGCGACCGTACCGACACCGATCGGTACTACAGCGACGAGTACGCCGACAAGATAGTGAAGCGCGCGAAAGACCCGAACGCCTTCGTCCCGATCGAAATCAAACTTGCGAAGTAAACTATGAAAACCGATCTCGCCAAGTATATCGATCACACTCTGCTCAGGGCGGACGCGAAGGCGTCGGACATCGCGCGGCTTTGCCGCGAGGCGAAGGAGCACGGCTTCAAATCCGTGTGCGTGAACCCGTGCTGGGTTCCGAAGTGCCGCGAGCTTCTTGCTGGAAGCGGCGTCGCCGTCTGCACGGTGATAGGCTTTCCGCTCGGCGCGACGAGCACCTTCGCCAAGGTGGAGGAGGCTCTTCAGGCGATAGAGGACGGAGCGGACGAGCTTGACGTCGTCTTGAACCAGGGGCTTCTCAAGAGCGATATCTACGCGTGCTTCTGCGAGCTTTCCGAAATCGTGCGCGAATGCCGTGAGGCGAAGAAGGGCGTCGTCCTCAAGCTCATCCTCGAGTGCTGCAACCTGACGAAGGAAGAGATCGTCGTCGCGTCGACAGCCGCGAAGAAGGCGGGCTTCGACTTCGTGAAGACGTCGACAGGTTTCGGGAAGGGCGGTGCGACGCTTGCGGACGTGAAGCTCATGCGGAAGACCGTCGGCGCGAAGATGGGCGTAAAGGCGGCGGGCGGGATACGCGACCGCAGGACCGCGCTCGCGATGATCCGCGCGGGCGCAAACCGCCTCGGCTGCTCGTGCGGCCTCGCGCTCGTCGGCTAATCCCATTCGATCCAGTGAAAGGAGTCTGTCTTGAAGAATGCGTTTTTGCCGTTTGCCGTCGCGCTGTCTGTCGCTGGGATGGCTTGCGCTAGCGAAGTCGTCGTCAGCAACGGCGTGTTGTGGGCTGAATCTCCTCTCGACTTTGAGATTGGCTCGACTAAATACGCGGAAATGCTCGGCAAGCGCCTGAGATCCACGGCGTCAGCCACATACGATCCGCAGACGAAGGTCACGACGACTAACGTGACATGGGCTGCGGACGCACGGCTTGCAAAACCATTTTACGGACACGATGAGGTCTATCTCAGTTTCAAGGGCGAGGACAAGCGCCTCGACAACTTCCATCTTTTCCGCTGCCCGGTGGCGAAGGAAGTCACGGCGACGGCGCTGAACGACTGCCGAAAGACCTTGCGCGAGATTGCGTCCGACATCGAGCGCCGACGGGGCGTCAAGATGAAAGAAATGTCCGGAAAGGACAATGAAGAGCTGACGGAAACCCAGGAGAAGGACGACAAGTCAAAGGACGTCTCGCATGGATTCTCGATGATGCTCGCCAGATGCGAGACCAACGACGTTGTCGTCAACTACTGGCTGGAGGGGTGGGCAGGAAAAAAGAGCGGATGCTACATCAGTCTTCGCGCATACGCTTCGGATCCAGATGAAAGCGGGCTGGACGGCATTGTCACAAAGGACGAGCGAAAGAAGGCGCACGCCGAGGCCGCCAAGATGCGCGCGACCTTGAAGCGTGTCTTTGGCGAGGACTTCGATGCCGAGCCCGAAAACAGACGGCGCAAGTTCGATCCGGCGAAAGAATGGGCGGCGCTTGACGTTCCGGTCGCTGGGATGACGGAGAAGAAGGTGTCTCGCTCGAACATTCTTTTCGGGATCCCGATGGTCACTCTCTCGTTCCGTCGTGCGTACGACGGGGACGTGGAAGCCGACGAGCTGGACTCCGTCGCTAAGGGGTTTCTTGCCTTGCTGGAGAAGGAGTACGGCGAGACCATCCCCGAGTGCGACGCTGAAGATGGACAAAAGGAGGTGTCGCTCGTGTTTGGCGACGGTGTTCCCGCCTATGGCGACACGCGTGCGGCGTTTCAGCTCGACCGCACGCAGGTCTTCGTCGGAAAGATCGGCGATGTCGCCGTAGAGATCGCCTATGCGCTACCGCAGTATCGGCGGGAGGGCGGTGCGTTCGAAGTCGTCGTAAGGGGTGCGGTCATTGCCAATATCGTTCAAATGCCGATCTTGTCTGCGGCGAAGTCAAAGAAGTGAGAGTCGAAATGGAGAATGGAATGATGAGAAGCGTCGTCTTTGCGTGTGCGGGGGTAGCATTCGTCCTCGCTTGCCGCGCAGAGGTGTCGGTCACGAATCGCGAGCTTGTGGTCGATTCGCCCTTTGAACTCAGAATCGGATCCACGGAATACGCCAAGATGCTTGGGGATGCCGTATATGAGCACAAGGGAAGGGGGTTTGACTCAGAGCTCGGGGAAGTGGTGACGAACTACGTCCACCGTTCCGCCACGCTTCGGCTCCGCAGCCCGTATTTCGGAATCGAATATATGGCTCTTTCTTTCCGCGGCAAAGACAAGAAGCTCGAAACGATCCATGCGCACCCCGCCGGAGTGAACAGGAAGAAACTCTCGATGAAGGACTGCCTAAGCGCCGTCGAGAAGATCGCCGCAGACATCGACAGCCGTTTGGGCGTGGACATGGCGGGGTCGATGCAGGTTCCCGACGAAGCCGAAGCAATTCAGCGCCTCGAGAAGTTGCGCGCGGAAATCGCCGATGAGAACAAGACGGGCAAATCGCGGACAGAGGAGTTCGCCACGTCATTCTGCTCGGCGCGTGCGACTAAGGAGATCGAGGGTGTCGATGTCGACTTTGCCGTCACTGGCTTCGTCAACAACATGACGAACTGCTATGTCAGCCTGGCGATTGAAAGGCATGTCGACCGTTTTGGATTTTCGCCTGGGCGCTCCAACGGGAGGATTCCGATCTATACCAATTCCGCGGCAACTGCGGCGATGAGCCTTCCGGTCACCGAGGAGCAGAAGAAGGCGCACGAAGAGGCTGCCAAGATCCGCGCGGCGTTGAAGCGCCTCTTCGGCGTGGACTTCGACGAGGCAGAAACGCCCATCGACACGCATCGCCTGCCCGACCCCGAGAAGTCGAAGGATCTCATGTCCAAGCCGGAGTGGTCGGCCATGGAAACGCCCTTTGCGGGGATGACGGAACGCAAGCAGAAGCAGGCGGTGAAGTTCATGTTCATTCCTCTCTGCTCCTTCTCGCTCAGACGTGCATATGACGGCGACGTTTCCGAGGACGAGTTGCAATCATGCGCCAGGACCTTCGTCGCGGCGTTCGAGGCGGAGCTCGGCGAGAAGATCCCGCCTGCCGAGCCAAAGGACGACCTGGAGAAGATGGTCGGTTCTGGCGTGCCGGCATTTGGCGACGTTCGCGCGATTCTCCAAAGCGACAAGCGACAGGCGTTTGCGGGTCGCGTCGGCGACTTGTTGCTGGACGTGTCATACGCGCCGCCAAGATACGTCAAGAAGAACGGCCTGTATGAAATATCAAGACGCGGCGCTGTCGTCGTGTCGTTCACCCAGTCGCCGCTCCTCGCCTCTTCGGGTGGGCGAGATCGGTAGACGCCGCGGGGTCGGCGCCGCGGGGACAGGCCCCGCGAAAGCCTGATTTTTCAGCGTTTCTCGGGGCCTGTCCCCGTTCTTAGCCCCGTTTTTGCCCTCCTTGCCGGCGACTCTCCGCCGAGGGCGGCCGAAACGAATTCACTTTCAATTCACTTTTCTTTCGCCGAGATGTGGTATGATGCATCTGTCGCCGCGGGAAGCGGTGGCAGAAAGGACTACAAAATGGCAAGAACGGCAAGAATCAAGAAGTCGAACAACGGAACCGCGCGATACCACCTCATGTCGCGCACCAACGACAGGCGCTTCCTGTTCGAGAAGGGGAGGGTGAAG
>CACYNF010000090.1:11982-12324 GCA_902775595.1 uncultured bacterium
GTGGACGCGCTGAAGCGCGCGGCGGCGTTCTCGGGCGTGGAGCTCGAGGCGTATGTCGCGATGGACAACCACTTCCACATAGTCTGCAAGGTGGTGCGCGGCGAGGACGAACTGCCCGAGGGTGAACTAATCCGTCGCGTGGCGGCGCTGAAGGGCGAGCGCGCTGCCGAAGATCTCGTGTTGCACTGGAAGGAGCTTCGCGAGATTGGCATGGATTCCGCGGTTGTCGAGGCGCAGAACCGCCTCCGTGCGCGGATGAACGACGTGAGCGAGTTCATAAAGACGTTCAAGGAGCTGTTCAACGTCTGGTACAAGCGCGAGCGCGGCTACAGCGGCTCGATA
>CACYNF010000091.1 GCA_902775595.1 uncultured bacterium
CCGAACGGCGGAAACATCCGTCAGGGCCGCGCCTGCATTGCCGCGGCTATCGCGCCGAGGGCGAAAATGGCGGCAGTCTCCGCCCTCAGGACGGTCGGCCCGAGGCTGACAGGGTGCGCCACCTTGAGGAGCTCCGCAAGCTCCTCTGGCGTGAAGTCGCCCTCCGGCCCGACGAATACCGCCGCACCGCCCTCCTTCGCGGCGCATTCGCCGCGCCGCAGCGCAAACTCAGCGAGGATCGGACGCGCCGGCGGCTCGACAAGCGCGCCGACGAAGCACGTTGTCCCGGCGACAAGCGCAAGCGACTCCCGAAACGAGACGGGCGCGAGCACATCGGGTATCCACCTTGCGTCGGACTGACGCGCCGCATCCTCCGCGATTCGCGTCCAGCGCTCGCGCTTCGCCTCGCGTTCGCCGTGCGCGATGCGCACGATCGTGCGATCGGAGATGACGGGCACTATGCGGCTTGCGCCGAGCTCAGTCGCCTTCTCTATCGTCCAGTCCCAGCGCGATCCCTTCGTGACGCACGCGAAAAGCGTCAGCGGCGAATGCGCCGCGCCCGCTTCGCGGCAGATCGCGCCGACGGCCGAGAGCACCCCGCCCGAATGCGCGTAGACGCGCCATGCGCCCTTTCCGTCGAACAGCTCGAAGCGCTCGCCCTCCTCGGGGCGAAGCACCTTCAGATGGCGCGCCGCGTCCTTCGGCAGCGCAGGCGCGTCCGATTCGAGCATTGTTGTATCGACAAGCAGTCTGTGCATCGAAAATCCCCTGTCAGTCGTCGGCGAGATGCAGAAAAAGGCAGACGAGGATCAAAACGGCGAATATGCCGAGCGCGAGGGAAAGACTTGTCGCGTCTGCGACTTGCCCGATCATCGGCGGCCACACGAAATAGCCGAGAAAGCCCATCGAGCCGACAAACGTGATCGCCGAGCCCGCCGGCATCGACTTTGTGCGGTTCGCCTTTGAATAGAGTATCGGGACGAGCGCGGAGATTCCATAGCCCGCGACCGCATATCCCGCCGTCGCCAATAGATGGAGCGGAAGGCCAGAGAGCCCGAGGAACGGGGAGAGCAGCGCAACCGCGAGACCCGACGCGACAAGGGCGCTGTGGACGCGAAAGACGCGGACTCCGCCGAAGCGGTTCACGAAACTGTCAGTCACGAAGCGCCCGAGCGTCATCATCGCGGCGACGGCGCAGAAGCCCCACTTGACGCGCCCCCCGACGGCGCCCAGCGAATCGCGGTAGAACACGCCCACCCAGTCGCTGATCGACCCCTCGCACCCCATGACGACGAGAGCCGCGACGCCTATGAGGAAAAGCGGCATGTCGGGGCGGCGGAATCCTTCGCCCTTCTCCTTCCTCGAGACGTCGTTATCCTTCGGAAGGCACGGGAAGAACGCCAGGTGCGCGGCCACGGCCACCGCGATGACGCCGAGGAACCGGTATTCAACCGGGACGCACCACGAAGCCGTGACGAGCGCGAGCAGCCCGCCCGCGAGGCACAGCAGGCTGAACATCGCGTGGAACGAGTTCATTATCGTGCAGCCCGCCCGCCTCTCGACGATGCCGCCCTGCGTGTTCACCGATATGTTGAAGATGTTGCCGGTCCCGCCGAGCGCGGCGATCGCCACGCACCAGAACGGAACCGGCGCGCGGAAGAAGAAGCAGGCCGCCATGCCGAGCGCGGCGCAGAGATAGACGGAAGCCGCGAGGACGAGGCAGCGGCGGCTTCCGAGGCGCGTCACGACCGCGCTCGCGAACGTGAAGCTCACGAGATTGCCGACGGGCCCCGAGAGCAGGAGCCACCCCTGCTGGGAGTCGGTAAGCCCAAGAAGCGCCTTCATGTCGTCTATCGACGACCCCCAGGTCGCGCATATGAGACCGAGGACCGCGAAATACGCGGCCACCGCTATGCGCTCTCGTGACCATGCAACCATCACTACAACAGTTTCTCCTTGCCGCAGATTATACCAAATCCCGGCGCCGAAGTGGGCGAACGCCGCATGGCGAATCCCGTTGACCGCGCACAGAACAATAAGATATAATTAATGCATGAACCGTTCTTCCGGGTTTTTAGCTCTGTCCGCCGCGCTGGCGTTGATTGGCGGCTGCCGCGTTCTCGAAACGGGCTACGGCGACGACAATGCAGTCGTCCGCGCCTCTGCAGACGCCGTTTCCACCGCGACCGGCGCCGCGAAGTCGACCGTGGCGTGGGCGGGGGGTCAGGTCCTCTCCTTCGGAGACGACCTGACCCCGGACAGACACGAGCACTTCATCGCCGTCGGCGAGCTCGCAGCCGCCGCATACCGCAACCATCCGGACCTTCCGGCGGGATACAGGGCGCTCACGTCCGAAGAGTTCGCGCACATTGACCTTGCGCCGGGCCGTTTCCGCTACGAGCCGGACACCGGCTTCGTCGAGGACAGCGACAATGCGGGGTTCGGCGCGCGCCTCTGCAGAAAGGAAGACGGCGGCACGGTGGCCGTCGCGTTCCGCGGGTCGAACGCGCCCGGGGAAGACGAGCACTGGATGCAGGACTGGATCGTAGACGCGCATCAGGGCGGCGGCGGAACGCCGAAGCAGTATCTCTACGGCGCAGAGATGCTCTCCTCCGTCAGGCGCGCCTTCCCCGACGCGGAGCTCGTCGTCTCCGGCCATTCCCTCGGCGGCGGCATAGCGGCGTACGCGACGATGATGCTGCAGAACCCTGGCCGCCTCTCGTGCGCGACCTACAATGCGGCCGGGATATCGAGCATAACGCTGCTCTCTCTTCCGAAGGAAGCAGTGGAGAGGACCGCCGGCCTCGTCACGAACATAAGGAGCAAGGGCGATCCCGTCTCAGCGATTCCCGGAACTCAGCTCGTCGGCGAGATATTCGAGGTCGACAACCTGCGATTCGCGAACCACTCGATCGACGGTCTTCTCATCGACATGCGCCGCCGTGCCGAAGGCCGCAGGGCCGGATGGCTGCGCGACCTCTTCGACGACTGACGACACACTCGTCCGAACTGAAATGGCCTCAGTCGCATTATGCTATAATCGTCGCATGGCCGTGATCCTGCATGTCGACATGGACGCGTTCTTCGCGTCGGTGGAGCTCCTGTCGCACCCCGAGTGGCGCGGGAAGCCACTTGTCGTCGGCTCGGGGCCGCACGAGCGGGGAGTTGTGTCGACGTGTTCCTACGAGGCGCGGAGGTTCGGGATCCGCAGCGCCATGCCGTCGAGAACCGCGTACCAGCTATGCCCGCACGCGATTTTCGTAAGGCCCCACATGGAGGCGTACCAGGAGGTCTCGGACAGGGCGTTCGAGGTGTTTTCGCACTACACGCCGTATGTCGAGGGAGTCTCGGTTGACGAGGCGTTCCTCGACATAACGGGCTCGCTACACCTCTACGGCGCGCGCGGCGCATCTGCCGCGGAGCGCGCGACGGCGCTCGGCGAGGCGCTCAGGGCGGAGATACGCCGCGTCTGCGGAGTGACGTGCTCCGTCGGCATCGCGCCGAACAGGCTCCTCGCGAAAATCGGCTCCGAGCAGAACAAGCCGGACGGCTTCACGCTAATGCCGTTCGAGCCCGGCGAAATCGCGGCGTTTCTGCGCGACAAGCCGATAGGCATCCTCTGGGGCGCAGGGAAGAAGACGGTCGAATCGCTCAAGCCCTACGGCATCGCGACATGCGGCGACCTGCAGCGTCTCGGCCGCGGAAGTCCGCTCGTCTCTGACGATCTCATAGACATGGCGTTCGGGATTTCCGACGACAAGGTGTACTGGGAGCCTGGCGAGGAAAAGTCGGTGTCGCGCGAGCACACCTTCGACGAGGACACCTACGACCGCGCGACGGTGCGAGAGACGCTGCTCGAACTCGTGACGGACGTGGGGCGTCGCTTCCGGCGCGCGACGAGGTGGGCGAAGACCGCGAAGATCAAGGTGCGCGACGCGGACTTCAACACGATCACGAGGCAGGCGCCCTTCGCGCATCCGGCGCGCGACGACATCGCCTTCCGAGAGGCGGCGCTCGCGCTCTTCGACCGCGAATGGCCCGCGGGCCGCAAGCCGAAGACGATACGTCTCATCGGCTTTGGCGTGACGAACATCCAGGACTCGCCCGGCGACGACGAGCCGTCGCTTTTCGCAAACCCCGAAGACGAGACGCGCCAAAAGCGCGAGCGCCTTGCGGAAACACTCGACAACCTCAGGGAAAAAGGATTGCTTTCCTGATCATTAGCCGTGACATCTCATAGATTTCCCGTCCTTCTTTGAAGCAGCCAGAGAAGAAGCGCGAGTGCGAGGTACCACGCGGCGCACACGGAGATCGGCCACGGCTCGACGGGGATGTCCGCCCCGGGAATCGAGGCGACGATGCGCGAAAGATCGGCCATCGTCCCGGCAACGAGCGCGGCGAAGCTGTTTATGTGCGCCGCAAGCCGATCGGAGACGAGGCTCGCCGCGATTCCCGCCATGCCGGCCTTGACGCTCACTCCAGCCGCCGGAAGGAGCGCAAGGTTGGCGACGATCCCGCCGGGCGTCACGCGGCCGAACGCGTGGGCCGCGATCGGCGCTCCTGCGGCCCAGGCAGCGAACGTCATGACGAGCGACGCGGCGAATCTGCCGCGGACGCGCCCTGCGGCGAAGCGCCCGCAGAAGAAGAGCCCGAGCATCACCGCGAACGACAGGGCGCAGCCGGTGTCGAAGAGCTTCATCGGGTCGCTCCCGTACACCGCGAGGAACGTGGCCGACCACGCGACGAGCGAGTCGGGCCTGCGCCAGAAGAGCGGCGCGGCGAAATACAGGCTCGCCATCGACGCGGCCCTCACCGCGCTCGGACTCGCCCCCGTCATCGCGACATAGGCCCATAGCGCGGGCACGAGAACCAGGCCTCTAAAGCGGAACGGCCATCCCGCAAGCGCGAGAAGAAACGCGAACGTGTGCGCGACGAGCATAACATGAAGCCCCGATATCGCGAAGACGTGAATCGTGCCGGCCGCGGCAAATGCGTCGCGGTCGGTCTTTCGCAGGCGCGTGCGCTCACCGAGGAGTATCGCGCGGTTCAAGTCTGCGGCGACGCAGTTTCGCGGAAGCCCGATCCCCATGCGCCGCGAAAGATCGGACCTGAGCCCGCCGAGCAGCGCGGCGGACCTGCCGCGCGCGACACGGCGCGCGTATGTGCCCTTCCCCTTCACCCACAGCCGGCGGCGCAAGGACGGGTCGTCGCCCTTCGTCTGCTCGAGCCACCCGGCGCACTCCCAGGTCTCGCCCGCCTGCGGCACGGGCGACGACTGGGCGAGCGGGAATATGACGCGCACCTTGACGGACGCGGCGGAGCTGAGAAACGAAGCCCATTTGACGCCGCCACCAGACGGCGCCAGACGCACCCCGCCCTCGACGCGGAACTCGCGGACGAAAGGCCTGCCGCGGCCGAGGACGTGCGCCTCTTCAAGGACCTCCTTCCTCGACTGCGCCGAATGGAGCGCGAGCGCGAATCCCGCCGCGAACGCCACGGCAAGGCGCGAAAGGCGGGAGCCGGACGCAAGCCAGGCGGCAAGCGCGACCACGACGGCAAACGCCGCGAGCGGCCAAAGCGGCGAAACAACCGGCACGGCGAACGCGCACCGCTCGCCGGCAGCGAGCGACGCGCAGAGCGCGAGCCATTCAAAACCATGTGCTATCGACGGACTCCTCTTCACGGAGACCATCATACCACATTCCGCGGAAAGAAAAGTGAATTGAAAGTGAATCCGCCTCAGAGGTCGGAGACGAGAAGCGACGACTTCGCGGGAACGAGCATGTCGAGCTCGGCGCTGTCGGCCGGGGAAAGCGCTATCCCCTTCTCCGCGAGAAAGGCGCGGAGCTTCGCGGGCGTCTCGTAGTTGCCTGCCTCCGCGCGGACCGGGGCGATGATGTCGTAGCGTTTGAAGAACTTGCCCTTGAGCGTGAGGTCTGCGTACTTCGCCACGCGGTGGACGACTATCGTGAACCGGGGATGGTCCATCACGTTCAGCTTCTGCCCGACGCGGAGCCGGTCTGCCGACGGAAGCTCGTTGAGCTTGAGGAGCGAGGCAAGGGTCGAGCCGTTCTCGAAGGCGATGCGCGTCGCCGAATCGCCGCGGCGCACTTCCACCTCCTTCACCCACTGGCGGTTCCTGCCGACGAAAAGCCGGCGGATGTTCAGCTCGCCGAGACGCCGCGCAAGCGAATTGTCGAGATCCGCGACGGCCTCGCCGGGGAGCGCGCGCAGCTGCTCTATCGTGGAGACGGCGAGCTCCACGTCATGCGCGGCTTCGGCCTTTTCGAGCTTGAGGAGCAGGTTCTTGGCGACGCGCGGACGGTTGCGCTCAGCGCCCGGAGGAAGCGGCGTCGGCGGTGGCGGCGGGGGTTCGACATATGGCGGCGCGTTGGTCGCGACCGGCGTGACCGTAGGCACGGCGACGGGCGCATCAATTGGCGGCGGCTCGTCGGAAGCCGACGAAACAAGCCGCCTCACACCGGCCGCCGCAAGGACGGCTATCGCCGCAAGGGCAATGACGACTACGAGCCAACCCGCGCCCGACGACTCTTCGTCTATCGGGTTTGCGTTGTATTCGATGCCGAACTTGCCCTGGGCGAAAGCCATTGACGGCGCCTACTTGGCCTCAGCTGATCCCTCGGGCGTCACGACACCCTGGACGCAGCTGCGGAGAATCTCCATCTCGGTGCCGCTCGCCGTCTCGACCTTGAACGTCTTCTCGGTCGCCTCGATGATGGTGCCGATGATACCGCCGGCGAAGACGATCTTCGCGCCGGCGCGAAGCTCCTCTATCATCTTGCGGCGCTCCTTCTCCTTGCGCTGCTGGGGGCGGATCATCATGAAGTAGAAGATCGCGAGGATCAGCAGCATGGGGATCATCATTCCCATGCCGGACTGCGGCTGGGGGGCTGCGGCCGGGGTTGTGGATGCGGGGGCCGCAGGCGCGGCGTCGCACAGCATTATGCAGTTATTCATTGTTTTTCGTTTCTTTCTTTACTTGTTCTTTCCAATCGGCAAAAGTGCCGTCCTCGATGGCGGAACGCATCTCCTTCATGAAGCGGTTCAGCGCCCAGACGTTGTGGATCGTGAGAAGCCTCAGGCCCAGTATCTCGTCGCACGCGAGAAGGTGGCGGACGTAGCTCCTCGTGAAGTTGCGGCAGCAGTAGCACTCGCACCCCTCTTCGACGGGCCCCTGGTCGAACGCCCACTTCGCGGCCTTGATCGCGACGTTGCCGCGGCGCGTGATCGCGGTGCCGTGGCGAGCGATGCGCGTCGGAATCACGCAGTCGAACATGTCTATTCCGCGCGCGACGCATTCGGCCATCTGGTGCATTACGCCAAGCCCCATCACGTAGCGCGGCTTGTCCTCGGGAAGATAGGGCACCGACGCGTCGACGGCCTTGTACATGAACTCCTCCGGCTCGCCGACCGACACACCCCCTATCGCGTAGCCGTCGAAGCCGATTTTGACGAGCTCCTCGGCGCAGTGGCGGCGGATGTCGTCGTACACCCCTCCCTGCACGATCCCGAAGACCATCTGCCCCTCGGCGTGCGGCTGGTCCTTCGAGACCTGCGCCCAGCGCAAGGTCTGCTCGACCGACTTCGCGGCCCTGTCGCGCTCGCACGGATAGGGCAGGCACTCGTCGAAGACCATCGCGATGTCCGAGCCGATCACGCGCTGCATCTCCATCGACTCCTTCGGCCCAAGGAAGAACTCGTGGCCGTCGATGTGCGAGTTGAAGCGGCACCCTTCCTCGGTGATCTTGCGCATCCTGGCGAGCGAAAAGACCTGGAAGCCGCCCGAGTCCGTCAGGATCGGCCCGTCCCAGCCCATGAAGCGGTGAAGCCCTCCGGCGGCCGCGAGGACGGCCGCGCCGGGGCGCAGCATGAGGTGGTAGGTGTTGCCGAGAACCACCTGCGTGCCCAGTTCCCCGAGGTCGCGCGGCTCAAGCGCCTTGACCGTGCCAAGCGTGCCAACGTCCATAAAAACGGGGGTTTCGACGGTGCCGTGGGCGGTAAAAAGCCGCCCCTGCCTCGCCCGCGTACGCGTATCCGCCTTTAGGACCTGAAAATTCATGCCGCATATTCTACCAAAAAACGGTTGCGTTTAGAACGAAAATGGTGTATCATTCTCAAGTCACGTATAGGAATATACTCATATGAATAAAGCACTGCACGTACTCGTGTATCTGTTCGTCATCCTCTCGGCTGCGGCCCTGTGGTTTGAAATCGAACTCAACAAGAAGCGCTCTCTTCTGACGGACCGGAACCGTCTGCAGGAGGAGTATGTCATCAAAATCGCCAGCACGGTCGAAAATTTTTTTTTTAATGATACGGCGACCACCGAGACCAAGAAGGACGTCTCGCCCATAGAGGCGAAGATCGTCGACATCCCGGAGACCGAAAACGTCCTTGAGGACTACAACTTCTACCTCGAGCAGAGCAACCTCGAGACGTACAGCTGGGACAACCCCGAGACGAAGAAGCAGCTCCGCAACGTCTACGTCCTGGACTTCGAGGGCAACATCGTCATGGACGGCAACGTACCTGAGACGAAGGGCCCGGGAACCGAACGCGAGCTCCTCGAACAGCTCCTTGACGGGTCGTCGAAGATGAGGGCGAAGCTTGACACGACGCGCGCCGAGCTCGTCAAGCTCCACAAGATCCTCGACGAACAGGTCGAAGAGCTGAACAAGATCAAGCCCATGGCGCGGCAGGACAAGGTGACGATCGTCGAGAAGAACGAGAAGATCGCCAAGCTCGAGGAGACCAAGGCCGACCTCGAGAACCAGATCGTCAAGATCAAGACCCAGATCGACGAGCTCAACGCCGAGATCACCTCCCTCAAGGACGAGGTCGTGACTGCCCAGGACGAGACGGCGGCGGCAAAGGAGGAGCTCCAGAAGAGCCAGAAGCTCGTCGAGCAGCTGAAGAAGCTGATCCAGGAGATCCTCGCCAAGAACACTCCCGGCGGCGGCGACCGCAACATCACGTCGATTCCGTCCGGCGATAAGGGCAATGTCGTGGAGGCCGACAACGAGAACATGTTCGCCATCGTCGAGTTCGACCCCAAGACGATGAAGGAGCTCAAGGGCGACAACCTCGACCACCCGATCCCGAACCTCGAGCTCGGCGTGAAGCGTCCTGGCTTCCACGGCGAAGCCGGCGAATTCATCGGCCGCATCCGCCTCCGCCAGGAAGTCCGCGAGAAGAACTACATCATCTGCGACATCCTCGGCGCGTGGAAGCAGGGCGACATCCAGCCCGGCGACATAATCTTCGCCGACTAACCGATGGGCACGGCAGCAAAGACGCTCCTCGCCGCGCTCGGCATCGCGCTCCTCGCCGGGTGCATAGCCGACACCCCGGAAGACACCGATCTTCCGTGGGCGTCCAACAAGTCGTGGGAGGGAATGGCTCCTGTCGCGCCGAACGTCATGGACAGGTATGAGTAAGAGTTGGAGCAAGAGTTGGAGTTGGAGTTGGAGAGCGGAGTTAGAGGTTAGTGATTAGAGACAAGAGCATCACGATAAAAGAGGGCGGCGTCAGGCTTGACGCCGCACTTCTTTTGCACTTCCCCACAAGCACGCGCGCGTTCGTCCGCGAAGCAGTGGAGGCGGGCGGAGTGCTTGTGGACGGCAGGCGCGCCGCGAAAGGCCTCAAGCTCCGCGGCGGCGAGACGATAGACGTGCGCTCTCTCGCGGAGGCTTCCGACAACACCGTCGCGCCGGATCCGTCGGTCGACGCGCCGTGCGTGTTCGAGGACGGGTCGCTCCTTGCCTACGACAAGCCCGCCGGAATGCCGGTCCAGCCGCTGAAGCGCTCAGAGCTCGGAACGCTGATGAACGGAGTCGTCGTGCGCCACCCCGAGTGCATTCCGCTCGGGGACAGGCCCCTTCTCGCCGGCGCCGTGCACCGCATCGACGCAGACACGTCCGGGCTTGTCCTCGTGGCGAGAACGGCGGAGGCGTTCGAGGGACTTCGCGGCCAGTTCGCCGCGCAGACAGTCGAGAAGACGTACCTCGCGCTCGTCGAGGGAACGGTTGCCGTGGGGGGGACGCTCGAGAACGACCTCGTCCATGATCCGACGCTGCCCTTCTGCCGGATGATCGACGTTCACCACAACCGGCTGACGCGCGCACAGTGCGAGGGGCTCAAACCGCTTCACGCGGTGACGAACTTTAGGCCCGTGGAATTCATATCGACCGAGACGGAGGAGCAGACGCTCCTGGAAGTAACGATCTTCACCGGGGTAACGCACCAGATCCGCGCGCAGCTCGCGATCGCAGGGATGCACATCGTGAACGACCGGCTTTACGGCGCGTTTGCAGTAGAGAACATGACGGGCCACCGCCTTCATGCGCTCGCGGCAAAGTTCCGCCATCCCGTCTCGGGAGAGCAGATGGACGTCCGCACGCCCTATCCCCGCTGGGCCGCCGCTTTCGGCCGCCGCTGACGGCGCGGCTCATCTCACGATCCCGTGGTCTGCGCCCATGTTCTCGCCGAGAAGCGCGAGATGCGGGTCGCTCGCCTCGTATCCCTGTATCCAGCCGTTCTCGAAGCCGAAGTCCTCCGCAGCCTCCACGACGGACTCGTATTCCTCCTTCGTGACCGGACGGTTGAACGGCGGCGTCTCGAGCCCCTTGTAGGCAGGCGTGTACTGCGCCATGACAGAGACCGCGACCTCGTTCGAGACTTCCGTCGCGAGCCACGCGAGACTCTCTATCGCCTCGTCAGCGTGGCCTGGCAGGACGAGTATCCTGACAATGAGTCCGCTGTCCAGCCCTTTGCACTTTGCGCTTTCAACTTTGCACTTGTTCCATGCCCATTTGACCGCGGCTCGCGCCGTCTCTACATAGCCCGGTGCCGCGCTCGCCGCGACAGCCGTCTCGTCTCGCGAATACCTGAGGTCGAAAAGCGCCCAGTCGCAGAGGTCGCTGTATTCCTCAAGCGTCTCGACTCGCTCGTAGCCCGACGAGTTCCAGACGAACGGCAGCCGAATTCCATCGGCAACGAGGGGCGCGACCGCCTCGCGGATGAAAGGCAGGTAGGGCGTCGGGGAAACGAGGTTCCAGTTGGCGCATTTGTCCTTTACCGCAAGCTCGCGGAAAATCGCGGTAAGCTCCGGGATAGTCTTGTCCTCCCCGCCGCCCTTCCAGCTCCACGGGGAGTTCTGGCAGTAGAGGCACTTCATCGTGCAGCGCGAGAAGAACACGCAACCGGAGCCGCCCTTTCCTACGAGCGGCGGCTCCTCGCCGAAGTGCGGCCCCCAGCGGAAGACGCGCGGCACATCCGCCGCGCCGCACCAGCCGTGCGCTCCGTGCGGCAGAAACCGCCGTGCGGCGCACCGCCTCGGACAAAGCTCGCATGCGCCGAGGGGCATACGGCTTGTCAGAGCGGCTCCACGGTCATCGTGAGATTGTCCTGCCCGACGACCTTCACGTCTGCGCCGGCCGCGATGCGCGACGAGGCGACCGCCGTCCACTCCGCGTCGCCGATCATGACGCGCCCGGTCTTCGGAGGCGCGATCTCGGAGGTCACCTGGCCGATGCGGCCGACGGCGGACCTGTCGAGATCGGCCGAGGAGCGCTCGACCGAGCCGGAGAACAGCTTCGTGAGAACGCGGCGCAGTACGGCGAGATACAGGATCGTGAAAGCCGAGAACGCGGCGAGCTGCCATGTAAGCGTGAACGTGTCGCCGAGCGCGAACCTCAGGAGCCCGACCGTCGCGGCGGAGAGCCCGAAGAAGAAGATCACGAACCCCGGAAGCAGCAGCTCCGCAAGCATCAGGAACGCCCCGACGTAAAGCCAAAGCCATGCACAACTCGTCATTTCACCGCCTCCTTTATGTCGCTGACGACTGCACCCGGAAGAGACGCGAGGACGTCGTTCAGCTTTTTGTCGTTGAGAATGTCGCTTCTGGAAACGCTCTTCGCCGGGCGCGGCGGCGGGGGCTC
>CACYNF010000092.1 GCA_902775595.1 uncultured bacterium
GTTTCCACACGACCGCCGGAAAGATCCAGGAAAAACTCGGCGCCCCTGAGTCCGTCAAGCTCCTCCGTGACATGGGCTTCTCAGATGAGATCGTAAACCGTGTCTCCTACCTCGTCGGCCATCATCACACCTACACCGGCATCGACGGCATCGACTATCAGATCCTGGTCGAAGCCGACTTTTTAGTGAACATCTACGAAGACAACATGGACTTACAAGCCCGCGAAAACGCCTTCGGTAACATATTCAGGACTTCCACCGGCAAAAGACTTTTCAGGCAGATGTATCCGATTGAGTGATCTACAAAGCGGCTCCACAAATGAGTCACCAACACATTGTAAAATGTATGTAAAGTTGAAATAAAGTGTTGCAACTGGCCTTCAAATCATTTAGACTTGATATGTAATTTCGGTGTGAAATCTATGTAAAGGAATTCAAAGGAAAGAAAAATGAATATCATTATCCTGCTGAAACTTGTCGGCGGCCTGGTACTTTTCCTCTACGGGATCGAGTATCTGGGCGAGGCCCTGAAGAAAGTCTCGGGCGGCAAGCTCGAAAAAATCCTCGAAGGCCTCACAAACAACAAATGGAAGGCAGCTCTTTTAGGAACCCTCGTGACTGCAGTGATCCAGTCGTCCGGTGCGACGATAGTCATGTGTGTCGGCTTCGTAAACTCCGGCATCATGAGCCTCGAGCAGTCAGTCGGCGTCATCCTCGGAGCGAATATCGGAACCACGATCACAGCCTGGCTCTTATCTCTCTCCGGGATCCAGAGTGACGCCCTTCTGCTTCAGCTGTTCAAACCTGAGAACTTTGCTCCTATCGTAGGTCTTATCGGACTTATCATGCTGATGACATCCAAAAAGGAGCGTCACAGGAACGTCGGAGCCATTGCTCTATCATTTGCCATTCTTCTTATAGGAATGAGCCAGATGTCCGGAGCTGTCTCACCGCTTGCTGAAGACAAGACTTTTACAAGCGTCCTGACTATGTTCTCGAATCCGTTCCTCGGACTTCTCGTAGGACTTGGAATGACAGCCATTTTACAGTCATCGTCTGCATCCATCGGTATCCTGCAGGCACTCTCCACATCAGGAACTGTGACCTTCGCTACAGCGATACCTATCATCATGGGTGAAAATATCGGTTCTGCCATCACAGGTATCATCTCTTCTCTCGGCGCTTCGAGAAACGCCAAGCGTGCTTCCTGGATGCAGATGTTCTACTGCCTGATCAAGACCTCTGTTTTCATGGTAGCTTTCTACACGCTGAACGCGATCTTCCGGTTCTCATTCATGAGCCGCATAGCGAGTCCAGTGACTATCGCCATTTTCCACAGTGTGTTCAATATCACCGCCGTTATTATCATGCTGCCTTTCTTCGACATCCTGGTAAAGATCGTGCGCAGGGTATTCCCGATCACAGAGGACGAGAAGAAAGAGGCAGAAAGCAATCATACCTTCACTATCCTCGACGACCGTTTCCTCTCATCTCCTGCTTTTGCCTTAGATCAGTCCAAGACAGTTCTTCTCGAGATGATGAAGCACAGCTGCGATGCCATGCGTTATGCTATCGACCTGATCTATGATTACGATGATAAAAAAGCTCACGAGGTCGTAAGACTCGAGGACTTAGTCGACGAATACGAGGATCACTTAAATGACTATCTGTCAAAAGTGGCGACTACCGACCTCTCAGAGAAGGACGGTCATACTCTCGCCTCTCTTCTACATTCGACGAACGACTTCGAGCGTATCAGTGACCACGCCCTGAATATAAAAGAGTCCATTGAAAAAATGCACGAAGAGGGCACTACTTTTTCAGAGAGTGCTCTCACCGAGCTCCATGTATTTACGGACGCTATCCTCGAGATACTAAAGACCACAGACTCGGCTCTTAAAAATGACGATATCGAACTGGTAAAGCGTATCGATCCTCTTGAAGACACTATCGATAAGCTGAACCTCGAGATAAACGATCACCATGTCGAGCGTCTCCAGTCAGGCGAATGTACAGTCGAGCAGGGGCTTTACCTGTCAGATATCATGGTTGACCTCGAGCGTGTCGCAGATCTTCTGGAACTGCTTGAACACCTTGGGCATGACCTCGGCCATCTTCGCGATGGGCATCGGGGTCCTCACGCCGGCGACGACGTCTTCGCCCTGCGCGTTCATGAGGAACTCGCCCATGAGCTTCTTCTCGCCCGTCGCGGGGTCGCGCGTGAAGGCGACGCCCGTGCCGGACTGGTCGTTCAGGTTGCCGAACGCCATCATCTGGACGTTGACCGCCGTGCCCCACGAATACGGGATGTCGTTGTCGCGGCGGTAGACGTTCGCGCGCGGGTTGTCCCAGCTGCGGAACACGGCCTTGATCGCCTCGAAGAGCTGCTCCTTCGCGTCGGTCGGGAAGTCCTTGCCGATCTTGGCCTTGTACTCGGCCTTGAACTGGGTGGCAAGCGTCTTGAGGTCGGCTGCGGTGAGGTCTACGTCGTTCTTGACGTGCTTCTTCGCCTTCATGTCGTCGATCAGCTTCTCGAAGTACTTCTTGCCGACCTCCATGACGACGTCGGAGAACATCTGGATGAAGCGGCGGTAGCAGTCCCACGCCCAGCGCGGGTTCTTCGTCTGCTTCGCGAGGGTCTCGACGACCTTCTCGTTGAGGCCGAGGTTCAAAATCGTGTCCATCATGCCGGGCATCGACGCGCGCGCGCCAGAGCGGACGGAGACGAGCAGCGGGTTCTTGAGGTCGCCGAACTTCTTGCCGGCCGACTTCTCGAGCTTGTCGATGTACTCCATCACCTGCTTCTGGATGTCGGCGCCGATCTTCTTGCCGTCGTCGTAGTAGCGCGTGCACGCCTCGGTCGTGATCGTGAAGCCCTGGGGAACGGGGAGTCCGAGACCGGCCATCTCGGCGAGGTTCGCGCCCTTGCCGCCAAGAAGCTCGCGCATGTTAGCGTTTCCTTCGGTCTGCCCAGCGCCGAAGAAATAGACGTATTTCTTGCTGTCCTGCTTTTTCATTTGAACTTTCTTTCTTTGTTTTTCTCTTTTTATTTGTCTTGGTTTCGGATATTTTACCAAATTTACGTCCGCGCGTGTGGACATTTACGCCCACGACAGCGGGCACATGGCCGTCAGCGCTCGCTACGGAGCGCGGGATCGAGGCGGTCGCGGAGAACGTCCGCTAGATGGTTGAAGACGAGCACGAGGAGGAAGATCGCGAGCGTCGTGAACGTCATCTCCCACCAGACGCCCTGCCAGAGACGCGCCCTGGCGTTGTTGATCATGACGCCCCACGAGGGCTCGCCCTGCACGCCTATGCCGAGGAACGAGATGAACACCTCGGTCGCCACGGCCGACGGAAAGCGTATCGAGAACTGGATCAGGACGATGTGCGCGACGTTCGGCAGGATATGCCTGAACATTATGCGCATATGCGAGTACCCGAGCACCTTCGCGGCCTGCACGTAGGCGCGGTCGCGGTGCTTCATCACCTCCGCGCGGATCGTTCGGCAGACGCCAACCCACGTCGTGAAGCCGATGCCGAGGTACAGGCCGATCAGCCCCTGGCCGACGACGAGCGAGATCGCGAGGATGAAGAGAAGTCCCGGCATCGACGCAACCGTCGCACACAGCCACACGACGACGGAGTCGGTCTTGCCGCCGAAGTAACCGCCGAGAAGCCCGAGGATGACGCCGAGGGGAATCGCGATGAGCGACGTCATTATGCCGACGTGGAACGCGATGCGCGTGCCCTGCACGAGCCGGAGCCCCACGTCGCGCCCGAGGTTGTCGGTGCCGAGCCAGTGCCTCGCGGACGGCGGCTGGTAGCGCTCCTTGGTGTTGACGACGTTGTAGGCCGGCGTGACGTCGCGCGCGAGCGCTACGCGGTACTGGACTTCGCCGTAGACCGCTGCGGCGAAATAGGCGGCGAGGACAATAAGGCAGATCTTAACCGAAAGTCTCATGGATTTTCCCAAGTACGATGTCGACCACCTGCTCGAGCGTCAGGTCGGAAGAGTCGATTTCGATTGCACCGTCCGCCTTCCTGAGCGGAGCGTATTTTCGCGTCGAATCTATCGCGTCCCGCGCGAGAAGCGACGCCTTGACGGTCTCGGCGGACTGGTTGGCGATCCCCTTCTCGACCTCCTCCTTCTGGCGGCGGCGGGCTCGCGCCTCGGCCGAGGCCGTGAGATAGAACCGCGCGGGGGAATCGGGGAACACGGCCGTCGTGATGTCGCGCCCTTCGACGACGAGGTCGCCGAAGCGGACGAGACCGCGCAGAATCGCGGTGATCCTGTCGCGCACGGCCTTGACGGTCGCGACCTGCGAGGCGTGGGCGTTGATCTCGGACGTGCGAATCCTGTCGCCCGGCTTCTCGCCGTCGACATAGTACGCGATCGCGCCGTTTTCGGGGCGGCACTCTATCTCCACGGTCGGTGCGAACGCCGCGACCGCGTCAGGGTCGTCGGTGTCGACCTTCCTGACGAGCGCCTGCCACGTCATGATCCTGTAGAGCGCCCCGGAATCGACGTGGAGGAAGCCGAGCTTCCCGCCCACGATGCGCGACACGGAGCTCTTTCCCGCTCCGCTCGGCCCGTCTATCGCCACTACCCTTGCCATTGTTCAGATCCTCCCCGTTTCCTGCAGAAACATGATGACGGTGTAAACCCCAAACACGACGAGCCAGACCGCCGCCTCGCGCCGCGTGATCGCGCCCGGCCATCTTGGATGGCGCCTGTTTACGCCAAATACGAGAATCGACAGCGACAGCAGAGTCAGAAGCGGCAGATCGCGGGAAAGCACATACGGCGAAAACGATTTGACGGGCGCGATCACGCAGGCGAGGCCAACAACGGCGAGCATGTTGAAGAGGTTTGAGCCTATGATGTTGCCGAGCACGAATTCGTGCTCGCCGCGGCGTGCGGACGCGATGGCGCTCGCAAGCTCCGGGAGAGACGTTCCGGCCGCGACTATCGTAAGCCCTATGACGAGGTCCGACACGCCGAAGAATGTAGCTAGATCGACGGCGCCCCACACGAGGATGTGAGACGAGCCGACAAGGACCGAAAGCCCGACGACAAGCTTCGCGACTGCGACGACAATGGAACTGTCCTCCTCCTTCGCAGGCTCGATTGCCGCACGCTTCTTCTTCCGGCGGGACTTGTCTGAAACCTTCGTCTTCTGGTCGAACCAGCAGTACAGCGGGAGAAGAACGGCGAACACGGCGAGGAAGACCGCAGCGTCTGTGCGCGAACACGAGCCGTCGCGCAGGATGAACATCGAAAAGAGGCATATCGCAGCAAGCCCCGGCCCTGCGACGAAGGTCACGGCCGGGCGCGTGACGAGCGGGAAGATCATCACTGCGACGCCGAGTATCACGGCGATGTTGAAGATGCAGCTCCCGTAGGCGTTGCCCAGGGAGAGGTTGGCGTGTCCCGAGAATCCGCTCATCACGCTTACGCACAGCTCGGGCGCGCTCGTCCCGAAGCCGATGATCACCATTCCGATGATAAACGGGGAAATGCCAAGCGCCTTCGCCACCTTCGCCGCCCCGTCGACGAAGGCGTCGCTCGACCACGCGAGCGCGGCAAGCCCGCCAATGATCATCACGAGCGACAGCCAAAATGGAATATCGGAGTACATTTTCGTCTATTATACCAAATCGAGGCCGCTCATGCGTGGTCTTTGCCGATGAATTCGCAGGGTGCCTTTTTCGCAAGGAGCCCGCCGAGGAAGCGTATGCCGTAGGTCACATGCGTGGCAAGAACGCCGCAGAGCGTCACGATCCACACCGCCGGATTGAGCGAAAAGGTCGTCAGGAGGGCAAGTAGGATGTACGTGAGCATCGGCACCGAGACAACCCCCTGCCAGATGCAGAACAACTCCACCGACATAATGTCCGGCTGCGGAATCGCAATGAGAATCGCCCAAACAAACAGATACGCGACGAACAGCGTCGGAATGAAGTACGAAAGCCGAAGCGAATTCGACGGGAAACGCTTCACGAAATAGCCGCGGTGGAACGCATAGCGGCCAAGCTGCCGCAGATGCGCCCCGAAGAGCGGGCGGCGGTGGTGGCACACGACGACCCAGGGGTCGTAGACTATGCGCTTCCCGGCGTCGACTATGTCCTTGCAGAGAAGCGTGTCCTCGCCCGGCCAGAAGTCGGTGCGGTAGCCGCCGAAGGAATCAAGGAGCGATTTCCTGACGAAGAGGTTGCAGCTCGGGTAGTCGTCGACGTCTCGCCTGACGCCGCCCGCCTTGTAGCGGTAGCGGTAGTTCCCCGAGACGAGCAGATTGTCGTATACGCGCCCGCCCATGCGCGCGAGGAACGAATCGCCCGGCGGCGTCACGCCCGGGCCGCCGACGGCGCCAATCGTCTCGTCGCCGAAATAGCGGACGGCGTATTCGAGCCAGTGCGCGTCTGGATAGGCGTCGTCGTCGATGAACGCGACGATCTCTCCCTTCGCCGCCTTGATGCCGATGTTGCGCTTCTCGGCCGGCCTAACCTTCCCTGTCGGGAGGACGGAAAGCTTAACGTCCTTGGGCAAGGGTTCGGGGGTGCCTGAACCCCCGTCCGTTCCATCTGGCAGCACTATCACCTCGAAGTTGCGGTACGACTGGTTCCCGAGCGCGGCAAGGCATTCGTCGAGCATCCAGCTGCGGCGCGGGCAGGCGATCACCACCGAGACAAGCGGATCGTGGTCGAGCTTCGGCGGGACCTCGGCCTTCGCGTAGTAGCGGAGGACGCGCAGGCGGTAGAAGACGGCGAGCGAATCGATCGCCATCGTCTTTACCGTGTTTGCCTTGAGCGCGCCGAACTTGTTGCCGAAGCGTATCACGACAGGCGCCTCGGCGATCTTCGCGCCACGCTGGTGGGCGATGGCAAGAAGCTCCAGGTCGAACGCGTACGTCTTGACGAGCATGCGGCCGAGCGACTCGCCGAGCACCTCGCGGCGAAAGAGCTTCATGCCTGTCTGCGTGTCGGTTATCGGAAGCCCGACAAACATCCTGACGAGCGTGAAGTAGACCCAGCTCACAAACCTGCGGTGCCACGGATACTGGACCACGCTCTTCGGATGGCGCTTCGAGCCGATCACGATGTCCGCGCCCTTCGCGGTCATCGCCTCGAAGAAGAACGGCGTCTGCTTCGGGTTTATGTCGAGGTCTCCGTCAAGGAGCATCACGTATTCGCCGGTGGAAGCGTCGAACCCCGCCCTGAGCGCGGCGCCCTTGCCGCCGTTCTTCGCGCAGACCACGGGCTTGACGGTCACGTGCTCGTACTTCGCCGCCGCCGCGCGCGCAAGCGCCTCTGCGGTGCCGTCCGTCGAGCCGTCGTCGACGGGAACGAGCTCGGCACTAAGATTGTGGGATTCGAAAAGCCCCGCCGTCTGCGCGATGTTCGCCTCTATGGTGTCCGCAAGGTTGTAGACCGGCATGATGACGGAGAGCCGGCCGCCGCCTATCGCGTCGCGCGCGATGGCCCACCTCTCCTCGGACTTTGTCCTGCCGGCTTCCGACATGCCTTACTTCCCGTGGCGGCGCATCTGCCGCGTCATGGGCGGGTCGATCACCTCGCCCATGAGGACTTCGCCTTTCGCGGCCGTCTTGGCAGCCGTCTGACGGCGGATGATCCACATCTGCACGATCGAGAAGAGGTTCGAGAGGAACCAGTAGAGCGAGAGCGCCGACGGGAACGAGTAGAACATGAATAGCATCATCGCCGGCATGAAAATCATCATCATCTTCTGCTGGCTCTTGTCGCCGGTCGACGGCGTGAACGCGCTCTGGAGCCCCGTGGAGACGGCCATCAGGATCGGCAGTATGTTGAGCCCGCCGAACGGGAACCAGCTCGCGAAGAGCCCCTCGGGCTCGGAGAGGTCGCCGATCCACAGGAACGGCGCGTAGCGGAGTTCGACGGCAGACCTGAGCACGTTGAAGAGCGCGATGAAGACGGGAATCTGGATGAGCATCGGCAGGCACGAGCTCATCGGGTTCACCTTCGCCTCGCGGTAGAGCGCCCACGTCTCCTGCTGGAGCCGCTGCGGGTTGTCCTTGAACTTCGCCTGTATCTCCTTCATCTTCGGCTGGAGCTCCTGCATCTTCTTCATGCCGACCGTCGACTTGTGCGTGAGCGGCCAGAAGAGAAGGCGGACGAGAATCGTGAGGAGGATGATCGCGATGCCGTAGTTCGGGATGAGGTTGTTGAAGAAGTTCAGCACCCAGACGAGCGGATAGCAGAGCCACCGCCACATGCCGAACTCCATCACGTCCTTCATGCCGAGGTCCCAGAGGAACGACTGCTTCTTGGGGCCGACGTAGAAGACGCTCGTGCGCTTCTCGGCGCCGTCGGCGAGCGAGACGCGCGCGGAGACTGACGCGGGGCGGTAGTTCGCGGCGGACATGTCGCGCACAACCGTCGTCTCGAAGCCGGTGTTCGCCGCGGTGGAGGAGCAGAGCGCGGTCACGAAGAAGCGGTTCTTGACGGCGACCCACTTCTGCGCGCCCGGATACTTTATCGCCGCCTCCTCGGGCATGCCCGCCGCGCTCTTCGAGCCGCTGCAGCCGCCAGAAAGCCCGCCGACGAGATAGCCCTTGAGGGGAGAGTCACCCTCGCAGTGGTGGAGAACGCCTTCCTTGCCCTTCCCGGCGTCCATCGCCCAGCTGTCGACGGAGAGGAGGTCGTTCTTCGAGTCGCCCATGCGCATGAGGCCGAGCGAGAGAGGCCCGCCGATCCCATCGTCCTCGAGCTCGATGCGGTAGTTCGCCCCGAGCGAGATCACGCGGCTCTTCGCGCCGCAGGCGAACTTCACCGACCCCGGCTTCTCCTCCGCGACGTCGTACGCCTCCACGGACGCGCCCGCGCCGAGCGGGGAGTCGGAGAAGTCAAAGACGACAGGCGGATTCTCGTCTGAAATCTCGCCGCGGTCCTTAGCGTACTTCTTGAGCGTGACCTTCTTTACGACGGCACCCCACGTGGAAAGCTCGAGCTTCACGTCGTCGCTTTCGAGCACGACGATCTTCTCGGGCGTCGCGGGAAGCGCGGGAGCCGGCTCCGCAGCCGCGCTTGTCTCGCTGTTCGCGGGAGCCGCGGCCTCCGGAGCCGATGGCTGCGGCGCGGCGGCCTCGGCCGTCACGTTCGTCGCGGCTATCGCCGCCTGCTCGGCGAGGTATTTCTGGCGCTCCTTTGCGCGTCCCATTTCGTTCCATATGTACCAGGCGAGAACGACGCCCAGAAGGAGGCAGATGATCTTCTCTGTCTTGTTCATAGATATCCTGATGTCTTCAAATGCAGATTTGGAGGAATATTTTACCATAAATCCTCGCCCGCTTGCAAAAGAGACGGCAGTTGGAGTTTCACGGCGCCTACCGGCGCGAACCACGCCCAGGTCCCGGTTAGTGGATTAATGTGGTTCCTTTCATTTTCGAATTGTCCTGCTCAGTTTTGTAGAACCGCACCTTCCAAGGCGATTTTAGTTTCTTGAAATGGTCGTCTGCCGTCAAGACAGAGAGATGGTTCGCCCGCGCGGTAGCCGCAATGATTGCGTCCGGCAACTTCAACCCGTTGCGCCTTCGGGCATTCAAGACAAGCTGCGTGAACATCGGGTCGTCGGATGGCACATCGTAAACTTGAATGCGAGACCTAAAGACCTGATAAAGCTGGACATCTGCTTCTTCGAGTCGCGGAAAAGAAAGATACTCCATCTCGGAAATTATCGAGGTTGCTATGAATTCGGCATCAGCAAGAACAGAGACCAGCTCCGCATTGCCCTTAAGGAACTGGATTATTGCGTTAGTATCGAGAAGGTATCCATTACCACTCATCGCGCAACGCCTTCTGCTCCTTTACAGCATCACCCTTCCAGCGCAATTTACCGACGATGTCGGAAAAATCATACCTCGGCTTCTTCTCTTCCTCGACGGGAAACAAAATTACCTTGCAGACATAGCGCGAGTATTCTTTCGGGACCTCGAAAGAGACACGATTACGTTTCGGTTGCACCAATCTCTCAAGCACTGGCATTTTCTTCTCCCTCTCGAAGTTCCTTCATCCATTCTTCCGTAGAGCGAGTAGTGTGGAATTTCGCTCCACAGCCTGCAAGCTTGGAATAATCAGGCCGAGGGCATCCAAAATACTCCTCGCGAGGGTCTTTGCTGTCCGCCGACTGCCTCTCGACGATTGCCGAAATCGACTTTACAAGATATTCCATCAAGCGCATCTTCTCGGATGCCCCCAATTGGTCGATTTGGCTCATTATAGTCGGCATGTCAATCTCCCGTTTACGATGACATTATACCAAAAAACGAAAGCGCGGCACAAGTGCCGCGCCTGAAAATCCGCCGCGCCATAAATTCACCTGATGCCCGACCGCCACTTCCCCCTCGGCGGAACGGGGTCGTAGCCGTGTGCGCCAAACGGATGGCAGCGCAATATTCTCCAAAGCCCCAGCAGCGTTCCCTTCACCGCACCATGCGTCTTCAAGGCCTCGATCATGTAGTTGGAGCAGCTCGGTTCGAATCGGCAGGCCCCGCCCATCACGGGCGACAGGACGACCTGGTACGCGCGGACAAGGCCGATCAGCGGCGCCGTCACGAGACGCGAGAGGCGAGACGCGCCATCTCCTCCATCACATCCTGGCATTTCCTGTCCTTCAGCGCGGCTCGCCCGATGAAGACCCACTCGGTCCGCTCCGGCATGGCGCCGCTCTTCACGAGAAGGCGGTACGCCTCGCGCATGAGGCGCTTGGCCCGGTTGCGATCCACCGCATCGTGGAAGCTCTTCTTTGAAACGACGACGCCGGCCTGCCGGTCGGCGTCGGGAGACGAAAGACGCCACGCGACGAGGAGACGCCCCTTTATGGAACGCCCCCGGTCGAAGACACGCTTGTACTTCGCGCCGGGGAGCCGCGTGGACATTCGCCTAAGCCCTTAGACCTGCGTCAGGCGCTTGCGGCCTTTCGCGCGACGGGACGCGAGAACCTTGCGTCCGCCCTTCGTCGCCTTGCGGGCGCGATAGCCGATTTTCCTTTTCCTCTTGATCTTCGAGGGCTGCCATGTCATCTTCATGATTTATTCTTCCTTTCAACTGAAATGAGTGGATATTTTACCATATTTACTCCTCGGCTTTCAAGTGCCTAAGGAGTTCTTCAAAACGGTTGATTTTGATCGTGTAGCGCGAATCGTTGAGTCGGCCGAAGCCAAAGGTGCAGAATGCGCCCTTCACGCCTGCATTTGCCGCCGCCTGCATGTCCGTCCAGCTGTCGCCCACCATCCAGTCATGCGCCGAAAGGCGGTGCCCGCCGAGGCGCGACGCGCACTCCCTGATCGACTGGGGGTCTGGCTTGAGGGGAATCCCGTCACCGCCTGCGACGACAGCCTGGCCGAAGTACCGCGTCATCCCGAACTTCTCGAGGATTAGCTTCACGGCAAAGTTCGGCTTGTTGGTGTTGACGCCGAGAAGCCATCCGCGCGCCTTGAGCTCGTCGAGGGTCCTCCGCACATTCGGGTAGGGCACGACCGTCTCGCAGCAATGCTCGGCGTAGTGACTGCGGAAAATCTCCCACAGCTCCTCGTACGGCACCTTCGCCTCGGGGATCGAATGTTCAAGGAGATAGCGCGCGCCCTGCCCGACGTGCGTGATGACCGTCTCGACCGGAAGTTCGGCGAGACCGAGGTCCCGCCTCGTGTGGTTCACGGTCCCGGCGAGGTCGGCGCGCGTGTCGAAGAGCGTTCCGTCAATATCGAAGAATACTGCTGGCATAGTAGTGGCTATGGGTTGGTGGACAGTGGTTAGGCAAGTCCTTTTGGAGGCGTAGCGGCGAACTCCATCCATTCCCCGGTTCGCGGGTGCCGGAAGCGGAGCGACAGCGCGTGGAGGTAGA
>CACYNF010000093.1 GCA_902775595.1 uncultured bacterium
CCACCCCAACAGCCACTAAACGACTCCATTCAGATTACGACTCACTTCGTTTGGGGGATACCATTCCTCACCCATGCGCCGTTAGCCCGACCTTCCGCTATGGCGCTTTTTCCTTCGTAGCCTCAGCGCTCGCCGACTTATCGTCGGCTCGCTTAACTACTTGTGACCGTTCACTATCGGTAAATGCCGTCGGGGCCTTTCGTGTAGCCCATGCTCCTGATCGCTTTCTCGGGATCGCTAATCGTTCGGTTATTCACCCGCGCATAGACGATCAAACCAACCAACGCGAGGCCAAGAGCCAGAAAGAATACAAGAAGGATTCGTGACTCCAAGCTCATGCGCCCCGAGCTGGCAAAATGCTCGGCCCAGAAATCCTCGGCCTTTTGTGCAGTATACCGCACGAAGAATTGCTTGCCGCAGCCCGTGCATGTCTTTGAACGCGACTCTCCGCCACGCATGAACAACATGAAAAGCTCATTCTCTTTTCCACAATATGGGCATTTGAAAATCATAACTCAATCAAATGGGGAGACACCCCTTTGGCGTTGCTCTTTTTATCGCCCATTTCGATGTCTTCTTTCACTTTCCTCGTTCGGCGGAATCAGTGTGCGGCACGGCGGACGACGATCGTCGAGTTCGCCTTGGAACCGGCGAGGCGGTTCAACTCCTTCAGCATGGCGAGGTACTCGGCGGGCAGCATCGTCTCGCGGCGGATGTTGCGCGTGACGACGATGTCGACCGAAAGAACGTCGTCCTTGACCTCCGAAGTGACCACGGTGCCGCTCCAGAGTTCGCCGGGGTTCGCGGGGTTGCGGATTTCAAGCGACTCGGGCAGGCTCTCCACCTCGGTGTAGCCCTTGGGGAACACGACCCTGTAGCGGCTCGTCTCGAACGTCTCCTCGCCGTCGACTCCGATGGGAAGCTCGCGCACAGTTCCCGTGACTCCAAAGGGATGCGCCGCGAGCTGCGGAACCTCAAACGAGATCGCATCGCCGGAGACTACGGCCATGTCGGGGACGAACGCCGAGAACGAAAGCGAGAACGGATACCCCTCGGTGTCCGTCACGAGCTCGCGCGTCGCGCTCGCGGACTGCGCGATTTTCCCGAGCATCTGCTGGAAGTGGCGCGAGCGAATCTCCGGCAGCATCTCGGCATAGCGCTTGCGAGCCGAGCCGACGGCCGCGCCATACTGCTCGAGGGAGAAGTCGATGTCGACAGCGCCGTTCTCGCGGATCGAAAACGACAGCGTCTCGACCTCGCAGTCGGAGAGGTCGCCGGAAGACGCGGCTATCGTGCCAAAGCCGCCTGTCGCCGGGTCGAGGAACATCGACCTGTCGTATGCCGTCGCGCCGAGCGGCGTGTATTCGTTCTCCGTTCCGAGGAAGTATGTAGTCGTCTCGCCGCCCCACCAGAGGAAGCCGCCCTTTTTCACCTTGACGCGGCAGAGCGCGTAGAAGAAGCGCGAGACATTGGGGAATTCGTACATGTCGCGCATGAGGACGGCCATGGACGAATCCGCAGTGTCGCCCGCGAACACGATGTCCGCGTCGTAGCCAGCGCCTTTCAAAAGCGCGCAAAGCGTACGGATGTACCCAATGCGCGTCGCGTACCGCTCCTTGAGGACAACCTCTGGCGCGACGACATGGTCCTCGAGCCGGATCTCGCCGAAGCCGGGTCCGACGCGGCGGATGTGCCGCGCCATCCAGTCGCGGATTTCGACGATGCCGGTCGGGATGTCATAGTCCCTGGGATCGACAGGTTCGGGATCGAGTGCGCGATACTTCGCGGCGGCTGCGGAGAAGTCACAGAGCGACACGCTGTCATGATCGCGCCACAGGACGCCCGGCGGCAGCATCTGCTCGTCGGGAAGTAGCCGCGGGTTCTTCACCTCGCGCTTCCAGTCGCCTACGCGCACCGATATGAAGTCGGTCGGCGTGAACGTGTCGAAGTAGAAGTTCGCGTAGAACGGAACGGGCGCGTCCTTCACGGTCGTGACTACCGTGTAGGAGATGACGCTGCCGATTTCGACGGACGGAAGGTTGACAACAAGTTCCTTCGACGCGGGATAGCGCGGCGCGGACGAGACCCAGTCGGCGTCGAGGACGCTCGTCTCCTTCGGCCCGGCGAACACGACCTGCCCGTTCCTGTTCGATACGCTCGCCGAGACGAGCTCGACGGTCTTCCACGACGGGTTGTACGAAAACTTGAGCTCGGCCGCGCTCTTCTTACCCTTGTAGGTGAGAATCTCCTTTACGACCGTGTTCGTGGAGACCCATGACGAATCGCCGGACAAGTCGTAGGTCCTGACGCTGGAGACGATGCGCTCGTTCGCGTTGGCGAAGCGGTCTTTCGCGAACGCAGGCCGCTCGCGCTCCGCCGCCTCGACGCGCTTGATGCTCTCGCGCAGGCTAAGGTACTCGTCAGGCGAAAACTCGACAGTGCCGACCGAAAGCCGACGCTCGAAGACGAGCTTGTCGCCGTCGCGCCTGAACGTGCGGGTAAACTCATAGCCGCCCTTTATCGTCTCGTCGTCAGGCATCGACGCCGTCGCGCCAACCGCGCCCGCGAGATCGATCTCCATTTTTTCGTCGGCAAGGGCGGTCGAAGAGACCTTTAGCGGATACTTGCGGCTCTCGAGCGCGGTGCGCCCGGAAAGAAGCCAGTTCGCCGCGCCGAGCGCGGAGGAAAGCGACGGAACGGAAAGCTCGTCGCGCGTCTCGCCGCGAAGCAGGACTTCGGGGTACTTGACAAGGAGCTTTACTTTGAGCTCCTTCGTCGTGTCCTGAAGATCCTTTGGCTCTATGTCGCACCGCATCAGCTCGGCTCCGGCGGAAACGCCCTCTACCGCCCGCTCGAAAAGCTCGCGGCGCTGCTCGGGCTTAAGCGACAGGAGATGGCGGCGAAAGGCATTGTCGTTGATGCCGCAAAACAAGATCGAGTGGTCGGCGAGAAGAGAGCCGTCCTTGCCAAGGCGCCCGCTGCCGACGACAGTGACGGCGTTTTTCGAAGGCGGCACGACGGGGGCGGTGCGAAGCCCCTCGCCACTGGGGTGCGCCACGAGATACGAGCAGTCGCCCAGATACGCAGGGCAGAGATCGCGGCTCGACTCGTCGGTCGGGTCCATGAGGATATAGTCGCCGTCCAGCTTCACGGCGACAATCGCGTGGTTGAAGAACGGCGTCGGGACCTCGTTGTCCATCTTTGCGGCGCTGACGCTGATGAGGACGGGATAAGACTCGAATCCTGCGATCCTGAACATGGCGACAAGCAGCGCGGCCTTGTCGCGGCACACGCCGTAGCGGTTGTCGAAGGTGAGGTCAACGTCGTGAGGCGCATAGCCGGGAGATGTGTCCTCCATCGTGAGCCCCATGTAGCGGATTTCCTGCGAGACGAACTTGTACATCGCACGCACCTTGTCGATTGGCGCGGCATTTGCGCCGACGCTCCCCATGATCTCCTCGACCTTGTTCGTCATCGCGGCGTTCGTCTTCTCGAGATGGGGAACCGAAACGTCCCAGTACCACTTCGAAAGCTCCTGCCAGTTGGCTGCCGTGGAGACGCGCAGGTTCTGGCCCTGCGTCCAGTAGGGCGGCATCGCCGGTTCCGGGAACATCTGCGGCGAATTCTCCGCCGTCCAGCTGTAGACGACGCGCTCGCCGTTCGTGACGACTGAAGAGACAACGTTGCCGAGCGGGTTGCGAACGGCAATCTTCTTGAGCGGGCGCGAGAGAGGGCCGTCGATCCTGACGGACGAGCGGACTATCGGCATCGTCGATTCGAAGATCTCCATGTCGGCCCACTGGTCCTTGACGCGGCTTTTGGTCACAGTGCGACGCGTCTTGACGTGAAGCGTCTCGCCAATCTTGATCCCTGGGATGGAGCACGAGAGAATCTTGTCGAGGGGGTCGTAGATGTTCGCGGCGGTCGAGGAGTTGTCGGTCGCCTCCTTCAGCGTAGAGGCGAAGTCGACGGCGCGGACCTTCCCGTCGGCGTCGATGATCTCGACGAGGAGTATCTCGCCCTTCCCGTAGCGGAGGGAGTAGCCGATCGAGAGCGACGAGAGCGAGCGGCGTCCGCGCTCGGTAAGCGCCTTCTTCCAATCCTCCTCCGTAGTGACGTAGGTTCCGTCGGCTTGGTAGACGGTTTCGACGCGTTCGTCGACAAGCACAACGTCGGCATCGGGATACTTCTCCGCCGTAATGTCGTCCGCAAGCGCCGAAAGCGAGCACAGCACAAAAACGATTCCTGCAATCTTGATTCCCCTCATTCCGAATTCTCCTTAAGTTACGTGAAAGCGGATAATATACCAAATCTTTGCCGTTCGCGCCATTCGCTACGCATAGAATATCCCAGCCTTTTAAACGGCTAATTGATCTTTCTTTCTTTTGTAGGAACTCCGATGGCTGTCAAAAGTGCTTCACTACCATTACGCCTCGCTCCGCATCATACAGCCGCGATCAAGGATCTCTTCGTTGTTAATTTTGGAGCTGCCTTTGGCAGAGGAGGCCTGGAGGACACTTCCTCCAGCTAAAAAAACACAAAATTTCTACATGTCAATGGGTTGAAATACGCGAAGCATTAGCCGAAGTGGTAACGGAGGCCTTTTGCCAACCATCGGAGTTGTTTAATTGAGCGTAATGACCCACAAGCCCATCTACGCCAACAGCAATTTTCCAAAATGCACGGCAATGGAGGCGAGGGCGCAGAGGAAGACGATCTTCACGACGCCAATGCGACGCGAGAGTGTGCCTGCGCATGCGGCGACGACGAGAACCGCGGCGAGCGGGCTGAAGGCGACGCCGTCATCCCCGACCGTCACCACGCACATCTTCGCAAACGCCCACAGCGCTACTGCCATAAGCGCGACGGACGCGGGGCGAACTCCCGCAAGAAGGCCCTTCACGACCCTGCTCGCGCTGAAGCGCTCGAGCGAGCGAAACGCGGCGAAGGCGAGAAGCGAGCCGGGGAGGAGGAGAAACGCGGACGCCGCGACCGCGCCGACGACGCCCGCGAGCCGGTAGCCGAAAAACGTCGCCCCGTTGACGCCGATGGGGCCAGGCGTCATCTGCGTGAGCGCCATCAGGTTCGAGAACTCCTCCGCGGTCACCTGTAGGTGCGGGGCCGCCGCGCCGACGAAGTCCTCCATGTACATCGGCACAAGCACGAAGCCGCCGCCGAAGCACAGTGCGCCGTACTTGAGAAAGAGGAGAAGCCCGAGCCATGCGGGCGACTGAAACTTCTTCCCGCGCGGCGGAACGAACTCCGAGGAAATCCCGACGAGCATCGCGCAAAGAAGAACCGCCCAGACCGGCACCGACCACAGGGCTATCGCGCACAGCGAAAGCGCGAACACGACGATCGCGAACGCGCTCGCAAGCTTCTTCGCGCTGCGCACTATCGTCGCGGCGATTATGCCCGTGAGCGCGGCGCGAAGCCCGACGAACGCGGCGACGAGCCATTCGTTGTCGAGGGGAAGCGAGTCGTACCCCATCGAGACGAAGGTGAAGATGACGACCGAGGGAAGCGCCACGGCAACTACGCCGACCGCCGCGCCAAGCGCACCCGCGATCTTGTTCCCGACATAGACCGCCGTATGCGTCGCGATGAGCCCAGGGACCATCTGGAACACGGGAAGCCGGTCGACGAGCTCGCCCTCCTCCGTCCAGCCCTTCTTCGCAAAAACCTCGTCTGCCACGGCGATGATCGCATATCCGCCGCCAATCACGAACAGCGAAATCTTGAAAAGCTCCCAGAAGAGCGCAGCGATCTTCCTAGCCATCGCCTAGTATTCGAGCTGGCTGCCGCCTATCGTCTCGCGGAGAATCGAATCCCCGGGGACGGCGTTTGGATGCGCGGGGTGTATCACCTCGAAGAGCTCCGAGAAGAGATAGGCCTTCTTCTCGTCGGGCTTGCGGCGGCGCACGATCTCGACGAGACCTCCGGCATAGGGCTTGAGGACGGCAAGCTCGTATTCGAGCCCCGAGTCGAACTCGGCGTCCGCAAGACTTCTATATGGGTTTATCCACTTCTCCTCGCCGTCAAGGACCTGCGGCCACAAGTTGAAGGTCTCGAGCGGGCTCATCTTGCGGAACTGGTTGTCGCGCACGAGTCGCCTCAAAAGCCGCCCGTCCTGAGGCGGCAGTTTGGTGAGCGCGAAAATCGTAAGCTGCGTCTTCGGCTCGATGAAGATGCGGAACTTGGCCGATTCGGGAATGGCATCCGTCAATATCGGGTTGAGCGCATGTATGCCCTCGAGGACGATATAGCCGTTCTCGGGCATCTTCGTCGTGCCTTCCGAATCGAAGCCCTCGTGGTTGATGAAGTCAAAGCGCCTGAGGTGAACTTCCTCTCCCGCGAGCAGCGCGTTTACGTCCTTGGCGAGCCGCGCCGAGTCGACCGCCTCTATCGTCTCGTAGTCGAATGTGCCGTCGGGGTGGCGGGGATTCCTCGCGTCGCCCACGAAGTAGTCGTCGGTCGAGAGGTGCAGGGCATCCGCGCCGTTGACCCTGAGCTGCGTGCAGAGCCGCTTCGCCGTCGTTGTCTTGCCGGCCGAAGAGCCGCCGCAAAGGAGAATGATCCGGACGTCCTTCTTCGCGCAGATCGTGTCGGCAAGCGCGGAAAGCGCCTTTACCTGCCTTGCCTCGCAGACGCGGATAAGCTCGTCTATCTCGCCTGTCTCGACTGCCTCGTTCAGTTCTTCAATCGTCATCTCGACCACCCAAGTTTTCTATTTAGGACGACGTATGGATCAAAGCCGGGAAGCTCGACGAGCTTCGCGGAATGCGAGGACTTCGCGATCTCGACCGATTCGCCCGCCTTCAGCATCGCAACGTTCTCGCCGTCGGCGTAGACGCCGAGCCGCTCGTCTGCGTCAACGACGCTGCGCCGCGAAGTGACGGTGAGCTTCACCGCATCGCTCACGACCATCGGCCTAACGCCGAGCGCATGCGGGTTCATAGGCGTGACGACGAGGCATTTCGTGTCGGGCATGAGGACCGGCCCGCCCGCGGCGAGCGAATAGGCCGTGGAACCCGTTGGCGTCGCGATCACCACGCCGTCGGCCATGTAGCGCGTCGCCGCGTTGCCGTCGGCCGAAACATCTAAAACTGCCGCGTGGCCGGTCATCTCGCGCATGACGACGACGTCGTTCAGCGCAGTCATGCCGCCGACGTCGAGCATCGTCCTCTCGGAAACGGAGAACTCGCCCGCGGCGATCATGGCTATCGCCCTTTCGAAATCGCTTTCGCCGACGCTCGCGAGATAGCCGAGCGAGCCGAGGTTGAAGCCGAGGACAGGGATGTCGGGAAACTTTCGGACGGCCCTGAGTATCGTGCCGTCGCCGCCAAGCGCGACTATCGCGTCGCATGTGCCGCGCGACGCAAGTGCAAGGCCGGCGCGCCGCGCAACGGCCTCAAGCCGCTTCGCCGCCGCCTTCGCCGCGGGCTTTCCCGCGTTCGCGTAGAACCGCACCTTCATCTTTCCGTTCCTTTCAGCAAGAGCCGGACGGACCATCCACCCCCGGGCAATCAGCCGCCATTCGACCTGAGCGCCTTCGGGCCCGGGAGCTTCAGGGATAGTCCGCCGGCAAAGTCAGAATCTCGCACCCGTCGTCGGTGATCGCCACCGTGTGCTCGAAGTGCGCCGAGAGGGAGCCGTCGTGCGTCACGACCGTCCAGCCGTTGCCTAAGACGTCCGTCTTCTCGCCGCCCTTCGTCATCGTTATCATCGGCTCGATGGCGATCGTCATGCCGGGCTTGAGGACGAGCTTGGTGCCGGGCTTGCCGTAGTTCGGCACCTCGGGGTCCTCGTGAACCGTGCGCCCGACGCCGTGGCCTATCCAGTCGCGGACCACGCCGAAGCCGGCATCCTCGGCGACTTTCTGAATCGCGTACCCGACGTCGCCGAGATGGACGCCCGGACCGCACGCCGCGATGCCCGCCTTGAGGCACTGGCGCGTGACTTCGACGAGCCGCAGCACCTCTGGGTCTGTGACGCCGAGCGCGACGGTGCGGGAAGTGTCGCCGTTGAAGCCGTTCTTGAAGATGCCGACGTCCGTCTTGACGAGATCGCCCGGCATTATGACGCGGTTGCGGTCGGGAATGCCGTGGATAACTTCGTCGTTCAGCGAGACGCAGAGATGGCCGGGGAAGTCGGGCGCATAGCGCCCGCCGGGATACTCGAAGAAGCTCGCGCCGACGTTGTGCTTTCTGCAGTACTCGACGACGAGATCGTCGATCTCGCCCGTAGTGACGCCGGGCGCGACGGCCGCGGCGCAGATGTCGCGTATCTCCGCGCTCATCCGGCACGCCTCGCGCATCTGCGCGAGCTCGGCCTTCGTCTTGATGTCTACTTTCACTGCATTACATCGCCGCGAGGAACGCAGCCGCGTTCTTCTCGGGGCCCTGGTCGCCGTCGATGCGCCTGAGGAGACCCTTCTCCTCGTAGTACTTGATAAGCGGCTCTGTTTCGCGGTGGTAGACGACGAGGCGGTCCTTCACCGTCTCAGGGTTGTCGTCCTTGCGGATGACGAGCTCCGCGCCGCACTTGTCGCAGATTCCCTCGACCTTGGGGGGGAGCGCCTTGACGTGGTATCCCGCCTTGCACTTCGGGCACGTGCGGCGGCCGGCGATGCGGTCGTGGATCACTTCGTCGGGAACGTCGACGAGAACGACGCTCTTGATCGGCGCGCCCATCTCCTCGAGGATCTTCGCCTGTGCGAGATTGCGCGGGAAGCCGTCGAGCAGCATCGTTATGTCGCCCGTCGTCTCGGCCACGACGTCCTTTATCATCTGCGCGATAAGCGCGTCGGGGACAAGGTTGCCCTTCTCCATGTAGCCCTTCGCCTCCACTCCCGCAGGAGTGCCCTTGGCGACTGCGCCGCGAAGCAGGTCTCCGGACGAGACGTGCTTCAAGTTGTCATGCTCGGCCGCGAGTTTCCCCGCGATCGTTCCCTTCCCCGAACCCGGGGCCCCCAGCAGAATCACAATGTTCATGCGGGAAATTATACCATAATTCTCAGTAGCCGAGGTCTTCGTCTACGAGAATTACCTTTGCGGAAATGCCGGTGGGCTTGCGGTCGAAGACCGCCGTCACCTTGCACATCCTGTCGGGCGAGTCGCACCCCTCGCCGCCGACGCACGCGCCCGCGAGCCCGCACGGTGTACGCTTGCCGAGCCGCTTCGCGTTCGGAGGGCAGGCACAGCGCCTGATTCGCGCGATCGCCTCGTCTACGCCGCCGTCAACTATCTTGTTGCGCCCAATGACGTAGACGATGCGCTTAGGGCCGCAGATCGACGCCGCGACGCGGTTGCCGGTACCGTCGATGTTGACGATCCGTCCGTCGGCCGTGAGCGCATTCGCGGAAAGAAGGAATAGGTCGCACACGAGCTGGTGGTCGCGTATCTCCTTGCCGCTCTCGACGAGACGCGCGCGCGCGCCGATCTCCTTGACCGACTCGCTGCCGCCCCAGCCGACGCTTTGCGCCGACTCTGCCTCCTTCATGACAAGCGCAAGCGCCTCTTGCTTAGTCGCCACTGCCTCTACCTCAAACCCGCGCCGCTTTAGCGCCTCGACTATCTGTTCAAACATTTTCCGCTCCTTGCTTTTATCACCATTATATCATTTCCGTTCTGTCGTTTATTGACTTGCAACTGTTATTTCCATTTTTCATTGACTTACAATCCTCCTTTACGCTCTTGTTCCCGACCCGTACCATCGTTCCTTGCCTCTGCCATGCCGTTTCGCCACTTAACGCTCAAATGGCCGTTTTACAACGGTTTTGCGGGGCCCCACAGGTTCCATTTCTGGAATCAGCATCGCCATGTAAAGAGGCAACTTGAGCACATCACCGGAAAACTCCGCGTCCCCTGGATGAAGCACGATTGGCCTTGCGACGACCGACGCGAATTTCCGTCTAAACTTGTCCATTGACGTTGTCGTATAGTCGTTGGCGCTCTTGACTTCAACAGGATAGATGTTGTGCCGCGCAGAAACCTTTGACTTGGACAGCAGAAATTCGATCTCCATCCTGCTGTCACGGTCATCTTGCGCCGCATTGAAATGATAGAACAATTCCTGTCCGGCGGCCTTCAGCATCTGCGCCACCACGTTTTCCATAAGCATTCCCTTGTTGACTTCAAGCTTGCCCGTCAGTATCTTCCACTGCATGTCGCACGTGGCGTTGGCGTTCTCGGAAAATGCATGGCTGACGAGAAGCCCTGTGTCGCCCATATAGCATTTTATCAAGGTGCGGTCTTCCGACATCTTGAGTCCTGCATTCGGGTCTGTCACATTGCTGGTGATATTTACCGTCATCGACTCCGCCAACCACTCGAAAGGAGAGTCGAGGTCTCGCATCTTGACGCCTTCTTTCACAAGCCCAGGCTTGAAATGCTTCTCCTGTGCGCTCAACGCTCCGGGGATGTTGTTCCAGATGGCGCGGACTTTGTGCTTCAACCGCCCCGCGAACTTCCCTATGTCGTAGCTGTACAGATCAAGAATCGCCCGCTTCGCCTTTTCCGCAGCCCTTATGTCTCGCCCGTTTGCAAACGCCTCGACAGACTGCGGCATGCCACCGACAACCAAGTATTGCCTAAATGCCTCCATTGCAAGTCGATGATCGGTCTGCCCCATTGGACGCCCATCCGAGAACCTGCTGCGGATCAGCTTGGCAAGCCCTTCTGACCCCAGAGCCCAGAGAAACTCCTCAAAGTCCATGGGGAACATCTGGACTTTCAGTTCCTCGCTGGGGATGACAATGTTCTCGACGTTCTTCTTGATTGAAATCAAAGACCCCGTTTCGATATAGTGAAAGCGTCCATCCTTCACCAAATACTTGATTGCTTCGCGGGCACGAGGGAACCGTTGGACCTCATCAAACACGATCAGCGTTTCACCGCGAATCAGTTCCGTACGAGTCCTGGCCTCCAAAAGCATGAAGAACTCGTCTAGATTATCGAGTTTTTCTTCAAACAGTTCCTTGATCTTCCTGTTGGTCTTGGCAAAATCAATTATGAGGAACTTTTTGTACTCGTTCTTCGCAAACTCCTCCACAATCCAACTCTTCCCAACACGGCGGGCCCCCTCAACTAGCAGCGCGTACTTGTCGGCGCTTTCCCGTTTCCACTCCAGCAACTTATCATATATTTTGCGCTTCATGCCGTGAATTATATCACATCAGACATATGAAGGTCAATGTTCACTACACATTTTTAAGAAGTTCCGTTAAGCGATAAATACACATTATTGAGAAGCTACGTAGCCCGTTCAACACACCTTGTTTCCACTCTTTGCCCCGATCAGCCTGCTGACCGCAATTTCGTCCGCACCGTAATCTCATTTCACCGACCAGCACATGCCCTTGCGGTTACAGCCCCCGCTTCAAGCTCCTGTTGGTCTCATGCCGCGCTCAAGATTTTCCGTATTAGATTCTCAAAACTGGATAACCTAGCAAAAATATCAAAATTCGATCAAATTACGCAGTGTCGCAAGGGTCTCTCCCCATCTAATCCATTGCTGCTGGAGTTTACCCATTTTTTAGCTTCTGCCGGTCCGCCCCTCGCCAAAGCCGCCGAATTTAACTGGTATACTCTTAGCCGGGTGTTCGTTGGTAAGTCGGGCGGGGGCCCCTCAAGGCCCCACAAGCCCGACTTATCAACAACGAACGGCAAAGATGAA
>CACYNF010000094.1:0-457 GCA_902775595.1 uncultured bacterium
GCTCCATGACGTTGAGCTCCCTGCGGAAGAGGCAGAGCACGGCCATCACCAGCGCGAGCACGGCGATTCCTGCAGCGAGAGCCGCCGGCCCGACTTCCGAAAGCGAGCCGTAGAGCCATTTGGTGAGGCGGGTAAACTCCTCGGGCGGGCAGTACGATAGGACGAGCCAGTCGAGCGAACCGGTAAAGCCGCCAACGACGAAGCCGGCGATGACGACGGTCGAGAAGTTCGACCTCATCTGCGCGTCCGACCCGTTGGCATCGCGCGCCCGCGACGCAAACCAGGCGACAAGGAGAAGAAGCGCCAGAGAGAAGCAAGCGCCGAGAAAGCTCGAGGCGGGGAGAACCCACGCGGCAAGCGCGACGAGGCCGAACTTGACGGCGAGGGCCGAGAAAAGCGCGCTTCCGCCGACTATGCCGAGGATGTACGGCTCGGCGAGCGGATTACGAAGGACGCT
>CACYNF010000094.1:489-12082 GCA_902775595.1 uncultured bacterium
ACACGGCGAGCGCCGCGCCGACTACGAACGCCGCCGCTATGGAAAGAGTCATTTCTCCTTGATGGTGCCCTTCAGCACCGCGATGAAGGCGGACTGCGGAACGTTCACGTGGCCGAACTCCTTCATCCTCGCCTTGCCGCGCTTCTGCTTCTCCAGGACCTTCATCTTGCGGGTGACGTCGCCGCCGTAGAGCTTTGCGAGGACGTCCTTGCGGAACGGCCTTATGTCCTCGCGCGCTATGATCTCCTTGCCTATCGCGGCCTGCACCGGAATCTTGAACTGGTGGGGCGGAATCGTCTCGGCGAGGGCCTTGCACATCTGGAGGCCGCGCGCGCGCGCCTTGGCGCGGTGCACCATCGTCGCGAACGCGTCGACCGTCTCGCCGTTGAGGAGAATGTCCATCTTGACGATGTCGGAGACCTGGTAGCCGTTCGGCTCGTAGTCCATCGACGCATAACCGTGGCTCACCGACTTGAGGGTGTCGTGGAAGTCTATGAGGATCTCGTTCAGCGGCAGCATGCAGTGGAGCATGACGCGCTTCGCGTCGATAGTCTCGGTTCCCTCGACCTGGCCGCGGCGGTCCATCACGATCCGCATCACGTCGCCAATCGACTCGGACGGCGTGATGATGCGGGCCTTGAGTATTGGTTCAGCTATCGTCTCGAGGGCCGAAGGATCGGGCATCTGGAGAGGATTGTCGAGGTCCTTCTCCTCTCCGCTCTTGAGCTTTAGCTTGTAGACGACGCCAGGGGAGGTCGATATTATGTCGAGCCCGAACTCGCGCCTCAGCCGCTCCTGCACGATCTCCATGTGGAGAAGCCCGAGGAAACCGCAGCGGAAGCCAAAGCCGAGCGCGAGCGAGCTTTCGTGGTGGAACGTGAACGCCGCGTCGTTTAAGTGCAGCTTTTCAAGACCCGCCGAAACCTTGGGGAACTCGTCCGTCGACATCGGGTAAATGCCGCAGAACACAGTCGGGTGGATGTCCTGGAAACCGGGAAGCGGCTCCGTTGCGCCGAGCTTCGCCGTCGTCACCGTGTCGCCGATCTTGATCTCGCTCGGGTCCTTCACCGTGCCGACGATGTAGCCGACCTGGCCCGCCTCAAGGTGGTCTACCGGCTTCTTCGTCGGCGAGAAGATGCCGACCTCGTGCACCGTGGTGGACACATGGCTCCCCATGAACACGACGCCCTGCCCCGCCTTTAGCGAACCGTCAACAACGCGGACGTAGGTGATTACGCCGCGGAATTCGTCGAACACGGAATCGAAGACGAGCGCGCGGAGCGGAGCGTCCACGCCAAGCGTCTTGGGCGGCGGTATGCGGTTGACGATTGCCTCAAGGACCTCGGGACAGCCCATGCCTGTCTTCGCGGAAACGAGAAGCGGGTCGTCCATCGGAATCGCGAGGATGTCCTCGATCTCGCGCGAGACCTCCTTCACGTCGGCGCCTGGAAGATCGACCTTGTTGAGGACGGGGACTATCTCGAGCTTCGCGTCCTGTGCGAAGTAGGTGTTGGCGACGGTCTGGGCCTCGACTCCCTGCGCGGCGTCGACGACGAGAAGAGCACCTTCGCACGCGCCCATCGAGCGGCTGACCTCGTAGGCGAAGTCGACATGTCCTGGCGTGTCGAGCAGATTGAAGAGGTACGTCTTCCCGTCCTTCGCCGTGTAGTGCATCGAGACGGGATGGGACTTGATCGTGATGCCGCGCTCGCGCTCGAGATCCATCGCGTCGAGCGTCTGCTCCTTGAGCTCGCGCTGCGATATGGCGTGCGTCAGCTCGAGGATTCGGTCGGAGAGCGTCGTCTTGCCGTGGTCGACGTGCGCGATGATGCAGAAGTTGCGTATGTTGTCGAGAGTCACTTCGAATCAGTCGCCTTGATCCTGTCCCACGCCTTGTTGTAGAGCTCCATCACCTTGGGGTCGTCGATGCTCTTGAGCACCTGCCCGCACTTGAGCGTCTCGGGGTCGAGAAGGACGATTCCGCGCATCTCGTCGTCGAGGAGGTCGATGCCGGGCTTTACGGGGTTGGGGCCGCAGAGATACTCCATGTTCACCTTCGCGGCCTCGCCGTCGTAGATGAAGTTGATGAACGCGTAGGCAAGGTCCTTGCGCTTCGCGTCCTTCGCGACGACCAGTTCGTCGAACGCTATCGTGAACCCCTCCTTCGGCAGGGCGAAGCCGATGTCCTCGCGGGGCTCCATGCCCTCCTCCTCGTCGCCGACGATGACCTGAGTCGCGTCGGTGGAATACCCGTGGCCTATCCAGATAGAGCCGGCCGCGACCTCGGTCTTGTAGCTCTCGGCATCGAACTTGCGGGCGTTGCGGCGCCACTTCAGCACCTCAGAAACGGCCGCGTCGATCTCGTCGGGGTTGGTCGAATTGAGGGAATAGCCGAGCGACATGAGCCCGCCGCCGATGACTTCGCGGAAGTCGTCCAAGAGCGTGACGCGCCCCTTCATCGCGGGGTTCTCGAGAATCTTCCACGTGTTCACCTCGACACCCTCCGGGACCTTGCTCCTGTCGTACATGAACCCAGTATAGGTGACGGTGTACGGCACGCTGTACGTGAACGAAGGATCGACGATCTGAGCCGCGAAGGACGGGTCGAAGTTCTTCTTTACGTTGGGGCACTTCGAGTGGTCGATCTTTTCGATCATGCCCTCCTTCGCCATCTGCGGAATCTGGTAGGAGCTCGGCGTCATCAGGTCGTAGCCAGTGCCGCCCGCCTTTAGCTTCGCGTACATCGCCTCGTTCGAGTCGAACGTGTCAACGACGACCTTGACGCCGAGTGCCTTCTCGAAACCTACGATAAGTTCAGGCGCGAGGTAGTCGGACCAGGTGTAGATGTGAAGCTCGCCGCCATCCTTCCCGCTCTCGGGAAGCGTGAAGCCACTCGACTCCGCGGCTGCAAGCGCCTGCGGCGAGAGGTCCACTGATTCAGACTGGGTGCAGCCCGCGACGGCAACGGCCGCTGCGGCGACGGCGGAGACTTTCCACATGTTCATCATTTCATGATTCCCTGTTTTGCCCGCGCGGCGTCATTGCCGCGCTTGGCTGACATTATACCAAAAAACGCGGCACATGCGCCGCGCAATTCACGTCGTCGCGAAGACATGCGCACGGCCGCGCAGCGAGACGCCTTCGCCGGGCGCCACGAAGACGCTTGTGCGGCGCGGCACTTCTACGCCGTTCGCGGAGAACGACCCTTCCGCCGCGAAGAGCGCGGTGCCGCGGGGCGAAGCCGGGAGCTCCATCGCGCCGTCGAGCTCGATCTGCCGAAAGTCGAAGAAACGGCACTTGACATCGGCAGCAGGCTGCGGAACAGGAAGCGAATAGTCGATCGCCTGGAGCGATTTCGCTACATGCAGTTCGCGCGGCTTTCCGTCCGCCCCGACGCGGTTCCAGTCGTAGAGCCTGAACGTCGTGTCGGAACTCTGCTGCACCTCGTATATGAGCGCACCGTCGCCGATCGCGTGGACCAGCCCGCCGGGGATGAAGAACGCCTCGCCCTTCTTCGCATCATGGCGGACGAGAAGCTCCTCGAACCTCCCCGACTTCACCGCTTCCTCGACGTCCTTCGGCCCGACGCCCGGCTTGAGACCCGCGTATATCACCCCGTCCTCGAGCATCGCCCACATCTCGGTCTTCGGGTCGCCGCCGGTGAGCTTGCACGTCGTCTCGTTCGGGTGCACCTGGACGGAAAGGCGCATCTTCGCGTCGATGACCTTGACGAGAAGAGGGAAGCCCGGCGCGGCCTCGGAAAGAGGCTTCCCGGCCAAGACCCCCTCTCTTATGACGCTAGGCCCCGCCGGATGCACCGAAATCTCCCAGCTTTCACCGCCCCAGAGCGCAGAATGGACATTTGGCTTGAATTTTAATATGCTGTCTTGGTTCATGTGCGCAATTATACCAAATCCCGCTTGCGTGCGCACGAGCGTTATACTATAATATACGGATATGTGCAATAATGTCCCAACACGGCTGAACACACTTGCGGTGCTTGCTGCGGCGCTCTGTGTGACGATATGTCTCTCAGGGTGCTTTACTCTCGACACCGCCGACATCCGCACGACCGGAGAGGAACACATCTGCGTCGGCAACAGCGGCTGGTATCTCTTCCATTTCATCCCGCTCGCCTGCGGAAATGCGTCGGAAGACCCGCTGATGCCCTGGATATTCTTCCGCAACGACGTGACGATGGACAAGATCCAGCACAGGTTCATGAGCTACGCCAACTTCTACGGCAAGAAAACGCGCGACATGGCCTACTACACCCAGGAGTCCGTTCTGTTCGAAATCCCGGGGACAGACTTCCCGATCCCCCTGCCCTACATACTGACCTACCGGGAAATCCAGCTTTCGGGAGTGCTGAAATGAAGCGCATGGCACTCATACTGACGTGCGCCCTTCTCGGCGGATGCGCGACTGTGACGGTGAGCCGCGAGGGGGGGACGATGGTCAACATCGAGAACTCTGGTTGGTATCTCCTCAACTTCATCCCGATCGCCTCCGGCAATCCCGCAAGCCCCAACTCGTTCTCCACGCGGCTCTTCAGCAGAACCGTGACGCTCGAGAACAACGTGAAGATGCTCGACAAGGTCATCCGCGAAGAAGGAGCCGTCGCCGTTCGCGACATCAACAGCTTCACCATAGACGAACACGTCCTGCTGATTCTGCTAAAGCGTCACGCCTACCACACGAGCGCGCAGCTGCTGATGCAGCAGGACATGGAGGAAGCGAGGGCCGAGGGCGTCTCGACCATACTTCCAAAGGAGTTTTAAGCGATGCGCATCGCACGCCACATCAAAAAGCTTGTCGGCTACGTACCGGGCGAACAGCCGAAGTCGAGGGAAGTAGTCAAGCTCAACACGAACGAGAACCCGTATCCGCCGTCCCCGAAATGCGCGGCTGTGCTTTCGTCGTTCAACCTCGACAACCTTAGGCGGTATCCGGACCCCAACTGCTCCGCGCTCGCGAAGGCGATAGCCGAGGCGAACGGCACTACGCCCGACCGGGTGTTCATCGGCAACGGTTCAGACGAGATACTCGCGCTCGCCGCGCGCGTCTTCGTCGAGAACGACGAGTCGATAGGATCGCTCGACCCGAGCTATTCGCTCTACAAGACTCTCGCGGCGATACGCGACGTAAAGTGGGTCGGAGTACCCTCACCTTCACTTTCCCTCCCCCCTTCCTGCTCCCTATTCCTCTGGACGAACCCAAACGCGCCGACGGGCGAGTTCGCCGAGCCAAAGGCCATTGCCACGTTCGCGAAAAGGTTCAGAGGCGTGGTGATAGTGGACGAGGCGTACGCAGATTTCGCCTGCGGCAACTGCATGTCGCTTGCCGCCGCCAGTCGCAACAGGAACGTCATCGTGATGCGGACGTTCTCGAAGAGCTATTCCCTCGCGGGACTCCGCGTCGGATACTGCGTCGGCCCTAAAGACCTGATCGCCGCCCTCTACAAGGCGAAGGACTCCTACAACGTCGACGCCGTGGCGCAGGCGGTTGCGCTCGTGGCGTTCAGGGACTGCGCATACCACGGAAAGACTGTCGCAAAGGTCGTAAAGACGCGCAAGGCGTTTTCGCAGTCCCTCGTGAAACGGGGATGGGATGTCATTCCGAGCGAGTCGAACTTCGTGTTCGCGAAACCTCCGGCGAAGGCAAAGGCGAAGGACGTCTTCGCCTATCTCAAGGGCAGGAACATTTTCGTCCGGTATTTCCCCGGGCGTCTCACCGGCGACAGGCTCAGGATAACGATCGGGACGGACGGGCAGATGGAGACGCTGCTTGCCGCCCTCGACGACCGATTTAGGGGGGAAGAGAAGACAAGGAAAACAAACAAGACGAAACCACAAAAACAACCCCCAAGAAAATGAACCCGATTTCAAAACCCGACTACATGCCGATTCCCGAGCTGCGAAAGATGCAGCTTGAGAAACTGCAGGAACTCATCCCCTACGAATACGAGCACGTCGCGCTCTTCCGCCGGCGCTGCGACGAGAAAGGCGTGAAGCCGCGAGACCTCGCGACGCTCGCCGACCTCGCGAAGTTCCCCTTCATGAAGAAGACCGACCTCCGCGACGAGTACCCCTACGGGCTCACCGCCGCGCCGATGTCGGAGATCAACCGCTTCCACTGCTCGTCCGGCACGACTGGCAAGCCCATCTGCATCCCTCAGACGGCTGAGGACGTCAGAATATGGACCGACGGCGTCATGCGCTGCATGGCGATGTACGGCATCACGAAAGACGACGTCGTGCAGGTCTCCTACGGCTACGGGCTCTTCACCGGCGGCCTCGGCGCGCACTACGGCGCGGAGGGGCTCGGATGCGCCGTCCTCCCCACGAGCGCAGGCAACACGGAGAAGCAGATCATGCTGATGAAGGACTTGGGCGTGACGGTCATCTGCTGCACGCCGAGCTACTTCCTGCATCTCGCGACCGTCGCCGAAAAACTCGGAATCGACTTCCGCCGCGACACGAAGCTCAAGCACGGCGTCTTCGGCGCGGAACCGTGGACCGACGAAATACGCGAACGCATCGAGCAGATTTCCGGCATCGAGGCCCACGACATCTACGGTCTCACCGAAATCGCGGGACCCGGCGTTGCGGGCAACTGCCCCTACTGCCACGGGCTCCACGTGTGGGAAGACCACTTCTACCCGGAGATCATCGATCCCGACACGCTCGAGGTCCTTCCCGACGGCGAGGAGGGCGAGCTCGTCTTCACGACGCTCGACCGCCGCGGCACGCCGATGGTGCGCTACAGGACGCGCGACCTCTCGCGCCTCCAGGTCGGCGAATGCAAGTGCGGCCGCACGATGCGCGTCATGGACCGCGTCCACGCGAGAAGCGACGACATGCTCATCATCCACGGAGTAAACGTCTTCCCGAGCCAGATCGAGGCATGCCTCATGAAGGTCCCCGAAGTCGCGCCGCACTACATGATCGAGCTCTCCTCCACCGACACGATGGACCGCTTCGAGATCAAGGTCGAGGTCACGGCCGACTCGATGTCCGACTCCATGTCGAAGATGGAGGCCGTCAGGAAGCGCGTCGCGGCGTCTATCAAGGAAATCGTCGGCCTTAGCCCGAAAATCATGCTCGTCGCCCCGGGGTCGCTCCCGAGGAGCGAAGGGAAGATCAAGCGCGTAATCGACAACAGGAGGAAATGACATGACAGTCAAGCAGATCAGCATCTTTCTCGAGAACAAGCCCGGTCAGCTCTCCGGCATCTGCCGCGCGCTTGCGAAGGAGAACATCAATATTGCGACGCTCTCGCTCGCGGACTCCGCCGACTTCGGCATAGTCAGGATGATCGTAGACGACCACGTCAGGGGATGCGACGTCCTCGCGAAGGCGGGCTTCGCCGTCGTCCAGACCGACGTCGTGATGGCGACGGTCCCCGACCGTCCCGGCGGGATGGCAGAGATCATGGAGAAGCTCGACGCTGCTGGAGTCGACATCGAATACTCCTACGCCTACGCGCTCGGCAGCGGCGAAAAGGCGATCCTCGTCTTCAAGTTCGACGACAACGCAAAGGCGGAGGCGGCGCTGGAGGGATGAAGGGCTTCTTCGACGGAGTGAGGCGCCACATAGGCAACATGGACGCGGAGCACCTCCGCGAACAGTACCGGCGTCTCTCCGATGAAGTGAACTCGCTCGACGCCCTCTTCGGCACGATGGCGCAGGGCCTCATCGTCGTCGACGGGCGCGGAGAGGTCTCTAAGAGCAACCCGGCGGCGCGCGAGCTCCTCGGCATGGACCCGGAAGACGCCCTTCCCATGCTCGCCGTCCCGCTGGGCAAGGCGTCCAAGCGCGAGATCGACGTAACGTATCCCGAGGCCCGCAGGCTCGAGATCCAGACGATGCCGATGGGAGAAGGAACACTCGTGTGCCTCAGGGACGTGACGGCGGAGCGCGAACGCACGGAGGAGGAGCTCAGGATCGGCGCGACGCGCGCCGTTCGGGACCTCGCCGCAGGCGTTGCGCACGAGATCGGAAACCCGCTCAACGCCCTTTCCCTGAACCTCCAGCTCATAAGGCGCGCGAACGGCGACTCGGAGGAGATCGAAGAATGCATACGGCAGGTCGAGCGCCTCTCCGGCATAATCCACGGCTTCCTCCAGGCGCTTAGGCCGTCGAAGCCAAACCTCGTGCGAGGCTCCGTCGCAGACCCGATCAACAAGTGCCTGACGGCGATGAGGCCGCAGTTCGAGGAACGAAGCGTGTCGGTCACGCTCAACCTGCCGAGTGCGCTCCCTTCGGTCGCGCTCGATCCCGCGCAGATGGAGCAGGTGTTCTTCAACCTCCTCAAGAACGCGCTGGAGGCGCTGAGGGACGGCGGGTCGATCGACATATCGCTTTCCTCCGACGACAACGACGTGATAACGACGGTGCGCGACGACGGGCACGGGATGTCGCCAGAGCAGGTGGCCCACCTCTTCGAGCCGTACAGGACGTCGAAGGAACACGGCACCGGGCTGGGGCTCATGATATCGGCGAGGATAGTCCGCGACCACGGCGGCACGATATCGGTCGAATCCGAACCTGAGAAAGGCACAGCGTTCACGATACGCCTGCCGCGCATCGAACGCAGAATACGCGCCCTGAAAGGATGAGATGGCGAAACCCAAGATACTTATAGTGGACGACGAGAAGCCGACGCGCGACGCGATGGCGCGGATACTCGCGCCCGGCTGCGACTGCATCACCGCTCCGGACGCCGAGCTTGCGATGAAGCTGGTCGAGGAGAACCCCGACCTCGCGCTTCTCCTCACCGACTACAAGATGCCCGGCGAGAACGGAGTCTCCCTGATAAAGCGCGCAAAGGCCGAAAACCCCTCGCTCGCGTGCATCCTCGTTACGGCGTTCGGCGAAATCGAGCTCGCCGTCGAGGCGATGAAGGAAGGCGCCGACGATTTCCTCACGAAGCCGATCACCGACCTCGCCCAGATGGAGCAGCGCGTAAACAAGGCACTCGAGAAGCACGCCCTTTCGCGCAAGGTAGCGGAGCTCCAGCAGAAAGTCGACGAGCAGAGCGGCATCGAGGCTTTCACCGGCAAGTCGCCTGCGATGGAGAAGGTATACCGCCTCATCAGGCAGGCGGCGAAGGCAAACGCAAACGTCCTTGTCGAAGGGCCCTCCGGAACGGGCAAGGAGCTCGTCGCAAAGGCGCTCCACGACCTCTCGCCACGCGCGGCGGGTCCTTTCGTCGCCGTCGAGTGCGCGGCACTTTCGCCGACGCTCATAGAATCGGAGCTATTCGGCCACGAGAAAGGCGCGTTCACCGGCGCAGACAGGATGAAGGTCGGCAAGTTCGAGGCGGCCAGCGGCGGAACGCTCTTCCTCGACGAAATCACGGAGATCGACCTCTCCACGCAGGTAAAGCTCCTCAGGGCCCTCGAATCGCGCACCATACAGCGCGTCGGCGGCAACGAAGACATCCGCGTCGACTTCCGCCTCGTCGCCGCGACGAACCGCGACCTCGCGGCGTACGTGCGCGAGGGGAAGTTCCGCGAGGACCTCTACTACAGGCTCAACGTGATCGACATCCACCTCCCGGCGCTAAAGGACAGGCCGGGTGACATCGCCCTTCTCGTCTCGCGCTTCATCAAGGAGTTCTCCGCCGCGAACGAGAACAACGTCACCGGCATAGACGCCAAGGCCATCAAGGCGCTCGAGGACTATCCGTGGCCCGGTAACGTTCGGCAACTGAGGAATGTCGTGGAGAAGATGTGCGTCCTGTCCACCGGAGGGAAGCTTACGCTTGACGATGTTCCCGTAGAGATAACCTCCGCCATGCCGACAGAGACCTCGGGAAGCGCCGCCACGCCGGCCGCGCCCCAGTCGACTCTCGCAGAGACGGAGAAGGACACGATACTCCGCGTCCTTGCGGAATGCGGCAACAACAAGTCGAAGGCGGCCATCAAGCTCGGCATCTCCCGCAGAACCCTTCACCGCAAGCTCAACGAATGGAGGTCCGCATGAACCTTTCGATTGCCATCCTCGCCGTGTCCTTCCTTCCCTTCTTCGAGGCGCGCAACCAGGTAGCGAACTTCGTCATCGACCCGCCGCCAGAGGGAAAGTCAGTGAAACCCGCCCTTCCCAACCTTACCGTGACGGAAACTTGCCCTGCGTGCGACGGCAAGGGCGAGCTCGTACTTGAAGAGCCCGACTACGGCCAGGCCAAGGGTCGGCTGGGTCCTGCGAAGAAGACACGTAAAAAATGCCCCCTCTGCGCCGGCAGGGGGAAGATGCAGGCATTCATGAATCCGTCTGAGCTCGCCCTGCAGGTGGCCTCCGACCGCGCCGCATTCGCCGCGGAGCACCAAGGCCGCGGCGAGATCGCCGTCGGCGAAGCGTTCGTGCCAAACGAAAAGTACGATTCGCTCGACAAGGAGAGGCTCAAGCTCGTGGAAGCGGCCTTCGGCCATCCATGCAAAAAATGCAACTGGACCGGGCTCGAGCCCTGCAGGAAATGCAGTGGCAGCGGTCTGGTCAAATGCTCCAACAGCGACTGCAAGGGCGGCTGGGCCGTAGTGAAGACCACGACCGAGTCGTCTGTACGGAAATCCGGAAGCTCTTCAAACGGCATTCGCTCGAACAACGGCGGCCTCAGGTCGCGCAGCGGTTCGCGCAGCACCGTCCGAAAGGAAACGAAAATCAACGTGTCGCCGTGCCCTGTATGCGGCGGGGCGAAACAGACTGTATGCCCCGACTGCGGTGGACGGCGCGCACATCCCTGCAGCAAGTGCAACGGGCTCGGAATAAAAACGAAAGGATCTCTGTGAACGACCAGCTTCCACCATTGCCAAACCTCGAGCTTCTCGAGAAGCTCGGCGAGGGCGGCATGTCCACGGTATGGAAGGCTAACGACCTCCTGCGCGGCGAAGTCGTCGCGGTAAAGATACTGAACCGCGACCTGACGGCGAGCGACGAGGACATTGCGCTCTTCAAGGCCGAGGCGCGCACGATGAGCGAAATCCAGCACATCGGAATCGTACGCAGCTACGACATCAACTGCCACGAAGGCATCTGGTACTACACGATGGAGTACGTAGACGGCTACAACTTCAACGCCCTCCTCTCGAGGAAGCAGCACCTTCAGGAATCGGACTGCCTCCTTATATGCGAATCTATAGCCGTCGCGCTTGACTATGCCTGGAACAACTTCGGAGTCGTTCACTGCGACATCAAGCCCGACAACATAATGATCAACACGGACGGCATAGTCAAGCTCACGGACCTTGGGCTGTGCCACACGTTTCAGTACCTCAAGGACGGCATGAAGGATATCCCCGACCACGTTATGGGGACACCGGCATACATATCTCCCGAACAGGTCTACGGCGACACTGAGCCCGATTGCCGCGCCGACATCTACTCGCTCGCAGCCTCGCTCTACCACCTTTCGACCGGCCGCATGCTATTCCCTGGGCTCGGAAACGAGGACATGATGCGCGCCCACTGCGACGAGTCGACGCAGGCGAAAGACCCGCGCTTCTACAGACCGGAGCTCTCCGAGGGCTTCTGCCAGCTCCTCGAGGCGATGCTCGTAAAGAACCGCGACTACCGCCTTCCGTCGTGGAAGG
>CACYNF010000095.1 GCA_902775595.1 uncultured bacterium
AAGGATGGTTGGTTTTTGCTCGCGGTTGCGTGGCGGTTGGTTGTGTCCGTGTCGGGTTAGGAAATGGTTGAATTAGCGTTGAGGTTGCCGAAGGGCGGGTGAATGTCCACACTGCCACCTCTATCTCAAGCCGTAATCCTAAGATTGCACTTTTTATCTGCGGCCGCGCTTTACGCGGGCGAGGGCCGCGGCCGTCGTGTTGACGGGCGGCGCATCTGCGGGCCTTGCACTCGATGGGCGCGCCGCGGCAGGTGCTGTGGTGCGGCTCTTTTGCGGCGCCTTGGGCGCGCGCCGTGGAAGCCGGAAGTGCCAAGTGCCAGATAGCCCAAGGCGACGGACGAACACTGATGCGAGGAACGCAAAGGCGGCGATGGTGTATATCCACGGCGCGAGCGGGACGGTCGTGCGGACGGCCGGAAGATCGTCCCAGATGTCGTCGAACGCCGTGCGCACGCGCCCCTTTGTGCGCTCAGAAAGCCGTCTCATCGCGCGTTCGCCCGCCGCAGGATCGGGATGCCGGTGGAACTCGGCAGGATGGGGAAGGCACGCTGGCGCAAGAGCGACTGTTTTTCCGTCTGGCAATGTCACGATGGGAAAGGCCGTCTCGTTTCCATAGAGCGGAACGAACGCCGAGAGCGTGTCGGACGATTCCCACCTGAGCGCATTCTCGACGCGAGTGACCCCGTCGTTGCCACGGTTGAGAAGGGTGACAAGCCGAAGTCCGGAGTTAGGCACGGCGGTCAGCGGATTTGCCTCGTCCGCAACGGCCGTGATGCGGACGCCGCCAGCTTCAACGCGTCGCTCGAAGTGGAAGCCAGACTGTTCCGTCTCGCTGTCGCCGAGCGTCCACCGCGCGATGGCCGTCGCAATCTCCGCGCCGTCCTTCGAGGTCATAAGTGGCGCTGCGTGCTTTCCAGCCATCTCGCCGGTGAATGCGAGGGTTCGTCCTGCACCGGCGCGGCGGAACGCGAGGACAGGCGCGTGCTCTTCGTCCTCGGTGAAGATCGCAGTCTCGGCGTCATCGCGTATGTACGTTAGGTTGTATCCACCGATGGACGTAAGCTCAGCGGGAAGGACATCGGAGAGCTGCCGCAGGGAAGACGTCGTCTTTATCGGCGTCAAGTTCGTGCACATCGCCGTCTTCGCGACAAGATAGGTGTCCTGCATAAAGAGCCGTGGAATTTCCTTCGCGTTGGATTCGAACTGGCATGTTCCGTTGCCGGCTTCGGCGATTTCCTTTAGGAGCTTTGCGTCGCAGTCCGATTCCGTTCCAAGTCCTATGACGCTCACCGTAATGCCCGCCGCCGTCGCCTTTGAGAGATAGGAGCGGAAGTTCCCCGGTTCCTCGGAGTCTGCTGCGTCGGCGAAGAGGATCAGGTGTTTCGTCTCGGCCGAGGCGCGCGAGAGCTCACGCAGTCCCGCAGTGATTCCTTCCTCTACGAAGATGCCTCCGCCCATTGAGCGGATGCCGAGGATCTCTTTTCTTCGCGCCTGCGCCTGGTCGGCATACTGCATCGCGACGACGACATGCGGCTGCGAGTCGACGGCAATCACGGCGATTTCGTCAAGCGAGGTAAGCATGTCCAAGGCGCCGACGGCGCCGAGGTTCGCCATGTCCATCTTCGTACGTCCGCCTCCCACACCGGCCATCATCGACCCTGATCTGTCCATCACGATTGCAAGTGCGATCGAGAACTTGCGGTGTTCCTGTCTCAGCTCGAGCGAGACCGGCAGTATGTCTTCGACTGCCGCCTTGTACCACCCGCCCGGTCCGAACGACCTCTCGCCTCCGGCAAGCGCGACTCCGCGCCCGAGATCGGTTGCATACGAGGCGAGCTCGCGCAGGAAGTGCGGCTGGAAGTCCTTCGCCGGCACGTTGTCGAGAAGCACTCCGCCGTAGTCCTCGAGCGCGGCAAGTCCGCCGCGGAACGACTTTGCCTCTCGCACTTCAACCGGAACGCCGCCGCGCCTGATCGTATCGGCGGCAGAGGCCTCTGGCTCGTCCGTGAGGTATAGGAGCGGACGCCTGCCCTCCACTTTCACGAGTAGAGCCGCGCTGTTGTTGCCGTGGCACGGGTCGTCCTTCGCTGGCGAGATTTCAAGGGAGTATCTCCTGATTCCAGCACGCCCCGCGAAGTCGCGGAAGACGAGCGGGGTGAGGCCCGGCCTGAAGACCTTGGTGCCGCGCGCGATTACATTCGTCCCGCGAAGAAGCGCATACGAGTTTGTCGTAGTCTCGGTTGCGCTCGCCCATGCGGTTATCGGCACAGGGGCGTTTGGAGCGACGGACGCCGGTGCGTCGACACTTGCGACGAAGAGGTCGTGCGCAAAGGGTCTCGACTGGAGGAATGTGTCGACTGCCGTTGAAGAGGGCTCTGCTGGCGCAGTGAAGAGACCGTCCGACAGGACGAGTATCTTCGCCGGAGTTCCTTCCTCGACGAATGCCGCGGACTTCTCGATTGCCTCGCGCACATTCGATCCGTCTCGGTCGACATCCTGGATGAACTCTGAAAATCCCTCGCTTCCTGGCTGAGTCTCGATGACGGCGTTCTTGCCGAATGCGACGACTGCGAGCTCCGCGTTGGCGGGGCGCGCGGCGGAAATGCCGCGTATGATCCGCTCCTGCTCCGCGAGGGCGCCGTCCGTCATCGACCGCGAGCGGTCTGCGACGACGACGAGCCGTCCGGCGTGCTCTGCCCTCGGGAAGACCGGCCTTAGGAGCGCGATGGCCGCGAGCGCCGCGACAGCGACTGCCGCCCTGGAGCGGGCGAAGCGGAAGTGGAGGAGGAGCGCGAGTATTGCGAGAAGCGCCGGTATCCAGGCGACGGACTTGTTTCGCCGCGCATCCTCCGGCGCACTTGCGCGCGAGCCGAGATTGACGGACGCGCATTTCGTGAGGTCGCTTTCGTCCGCATCGAGAAGTCCCGCGGGCTTCTCCTTCGCCCTGGGCTCCATCTCGCGGATCCGCCTGTCCGCCGCCGTGAGCGCGTTCTGGACGAAGGCGGGGAAGCTGGGCGAGCGGAAGAACGGCAGCGTTGGATTGGAGAAGCCGACGTGGCATTCGTTCGACGTGGCCGAAAAAAGCGGCGAGGTGCCGAGAAAAGCTACCGGCACCCCCGGCAACGGGTCGGACGAGAGTGCATACGGATCGCCGTCGAGATCAACGCCGTCGAGGAGGGGCTCCGCCGGGTCGGTCCATACGGGGCCGCTTGTCCGCGCCGCGGAAGACTCGTGGAAGCGGACGAGATACTGGCGTGGCGACGGCGTGAAGTCGGAGTCGGTGAAGACGACGTCAGCTTCGCTGGCGGAGACATAGTTGGTCACGAACCCGGTTGCGTCGAGTGCGCGGCGAATGATGTCGGTGCGCGGCTTGTTGCGGAAGCGGACTGCGGCGGAGACGGAAGGAACCTCAGGGGGAAAGAGGGTCGCGGAGTTGTCCGCCGAAAGCGCGTCGTCGGGAAGGGTGGCGTCGATCGGCCCTTCGGACGCGGCGACGGTCGTCGAAAACCGCGCCCGCCCCTCTCCGTCGAGTCTGAGTGTTGTCGTGCCGTGTCCTGAAAGGGCGAGCTTGACTTCGTTCTCGCCAGGGCCGAAGCGCCGCACTTCGATGAAGACGGAGTCTGTCTCTGGCGTCGTTCTCAGGCGCCTCGTCGCGGTGATCGCGAAGTTTGCGAGGGGCTTCCCGAAAGACGACCAGCGCAGTCCCGCGCGTGCAACGCCGTCTTCTGGCGGCGTATCGGTGAGAACGAGTATTTCGTCGCCAGGAAGAACCACCGACTTCGCCGCGTCGATCTCGCGCGCGAGGGCATGCGAGTCGGACGCCGTGCGGACGGACACCTTGTCCTTTGTGCCGCGCTTTTTCTCGCCTGCAAGCGCGGCGTTTGCGAGCCGCGCCGGGTCTCCGCCGTTTGCCGACATCGACGGCGATTCGTCGAGCACGACGTGGAGCGTGCCAGAGCTTCGCCGCCATGCGAGCGGCGTGAGCGCCGCGAAGACGAGCGCGAGAAGGGCGAAGAGTTCAAGCCAGAAGATCGGCGGCAGGATAAGCCGGTCGCGCCGCCTCGACTGCGTAGACACTGTTTTCGGCCGCGGCCAGAGCAGGAGCGAACCTACGGTCTTCTCCGGGCTCTTCCTGCGGAAGCAGTAGACCGCCGCAAGGCCTGCGGCCGTTGCGAACCCCGCTGCGGCAAGTGGAGTCGCGAAGATCATCCACGGCCCTCCACGAGAGATTCCGCCGCGAGGGACGAGATGCGCTCGGGGCGCGGCGCTTCCGCCGCGAGGTCTACGAACGCCGCGCCGAGCCGTTTGGCGGCGGCTGTCCAGCGGGCGGTGTGCGCCTCGAGCGCGGCGTGGTACTTCGATAGGGCGTCAGAGTCCATCGTCATCTCGCGCCGCTCGCCAGTCTCGGAATCGACGAGCTCGAACGCGCCGGATGCGGGGGGATCGGCCTCTTCGCGCGAAAGGACGCGCACGATGGCGAGCGCCGCCGAGTTGTGCGAAAGGCGGACGAGGATGGAGTCCGGATCTTCGTCGAAAAGCGTGTCCGTTATGTAGACGCGTACCGCCCGCGGGGTTTTCGGATGTTCCCTGTAGACGACGCGGCAGCCGTCGGCCGCTGTGGAGAGGAGCCCGAAGAGCCAGTCTGCGCACGCAGACTTGGCGCTCGGCGTCTCCATTGACGCAGAGCGGTCGCGGAATACCTCTATGACCGGCGCCACTTCCTCCCTGCGCACTTTCACCACTTCGCGTTCCGTCCGCGCGAGGATGTTCCAGTCGAGGTTGCGGAGATCGTCGCCAGGCGTGTAGTCGCGGTAGTCCTGGAATTCGAGCGACTCGCCGGCGCGGGAACCGAGGCGCGAGCCGACGCCGCCTTTGAGCGCGAGGCGCGGCAGGAGGAACCTGAGTCCCCGCCCGTCTTCGCGCCCATTCTGCTCGGCTTCCGTCATTTCGGCCTGCGGTATGTTCTGAATGCCCTTACGGACGAAATGACGATCACGCAGAGGGAGAACAGGAGCAGTAGTCCGTAGCTCGTGAGGTGCGCCGCCGGCTTTTCCGCTACGCCCGCGAAGTTGCACGGAAGCATCGCCACGAGGTCTTCCTCGATTGCGTCGATTTCCGCCATGAACGAGAGGATGGAGACGGCGATGATGTAGGCGATGAAGAGGGCGGTGACGAGTCGGAAGCGCCTGTCGTCGCATTTCCTGCTGCGCAGTATCGCGCCCGCGATCACCGGGACGCATGTCAGCTCGGCGAGGTCGGCCCAGAGAATCAGGGAGTGGTCGTTCCCCGTCTCGAGCGCGGAGTACGTTCCGCCTGCGATGGCGATTATGATCGCGGCGAAGAGCATCCCCGGCACGGCGCCTGTCGCGAACGGGAACGAGAAGAGGCGGCCGAATAAGTTGCGCGGGACATTCGACTTCGCGGCTCTCGGGATTTCGCGGGAGGTAAGCGACGAGGTGAGCATCAGTATGCCGCCGATCACGACCCATGCTATGCACCACGCCCTATAGCTCCAGATGGCGGCCGGCGCGGAGACGACGAACAGCGCGAATACCACGCGTCTGAACGGACGGTCCGCGTCAACGTACCTCGGCGCGAGCTGGGAGGCGCAGAACGCGCGCACGAAAAGGACCAGCGCGGCAAGAATGGCGGCATAGCCCAGGATGGATGCGATGTACGACGGCTCCTCGACGGGTGCGGCGCCTCCGAAATGCCTGTGGGAGACAGACACCGCGGTTACAATGCCCGGCACGATGAAGGTCATTGCGAAGAAGAGCCCGACCGTCATTATGACGCGCAGCGGAACGGCGACCGGCCTGCACGCGATGACGAGCGAAAGCGAGAACATCGCGATGGCGTAGCCGAACAGGGCGAGCGGCGTGAGGAACACCTGCTCGAGCGTGATGCCGCGCAGGAGGTAGGCGAAGATGAAGAACGGCATTGCCGTGGCGACGGCGGACGCTATCAGTATGGCGGTCGAGACGAGCCGTCCGCCTACTATGTTCGCGGGCGTTAGCGCCGTGGTGAACTCGAGTCCGGGTCCGTTCCTGTTCGTGTCGAGGATCGCCTTCATCGCCGCGTAGAACGGTATGCCGAGGCATGCGACGATTCCCGTGATCACGGCGACCATCGTGAACGGCCCCTCGCCGATTCCGCTCCCGAACGCGATGTCCTCGGCGGAGCGCTTGCCCATGGCCGTCGCGACCGCGAGCATGGTAAAGCCGAAGAGTATGGCGGGATAGAGTGCGAAGCTCCAGGTGATTACGCGCGAGCGGACGAGCTGGCGAAGTTCGCGGAGCGCGACGGGGTTCAGCGAGAATGGGTTTTTCATGCGAGTGCTCCTTTCGTCACGTGCATGAACACGTCTTCGAGGCGGCCCGCCTCGGATGTAAAGTGGATCGGGACAAGGCCTTTTGCGAACAGCTCCTTCGCGAGACTCTCCGCCGCGTCGTCGCCTGCGTCTATGCGCACGCGGAAACCCGCGCCGGAGAGCTCCGCCTCCTTGACCGACGGCATTTCGAGGAGCTTCGCGAGGATTGCCTCGCCGCCTTCCGAGTTGAACTTTAGGCGAATCCACGCGGTCTCGTCCTTGAAGTCGGTGGAAAGCCTTCTGCCGCGCTCGATTATGACGGAAGTGGTGCACATCTCCTCGAGTTCGCTCAGGATGTGCGACGAGATGAGTATTGCCTTGCCCTGCTCGGCGAGGGCGCGGACAAGCTCCCTCAGCTCGATGCGGGCGCGCGGGTCAAGCCCGTTGGCTGGTTCGTCCATGACGATAACCTGGGGATCGTGGACGAGTGCGCGCGCGAGCGAGACGCGCTGCTTCATTCCCTTCGAGAGCTCGCGCAGCGTCTTGTCGCGGAACGAGACGAGCCCGGTGAAGTCCTCCACTCCGTTGATCGCGTCCGCGAGCTCCTTGCCGCGGAGGCCGTAGGCGCGTCCGAAGAAGTCGAGGTATTCGTCTACCGTGGTGTCCGAGCGGTTCGGGAGGTCGTCAGGCATGAAGCCAACCGCGCGGTGCGCAAGCGACGGGTCGTCGAGAATGGACTTTCCGTCGATCAGGATGTCGCCGGAATCGGGAACGTCCAGTGTCGCGAGCATGCGCATAGTGGTCGTCTTTCCGGCGCCGTTGGGTCCCACGAAGCCGACGACTTCGCCCGACGTGAACGAGAACGAGAGGTCGTCCACCGCCTTGAATCCGCGCTGGAAGACGCGCGTGAGGTGAAGTAGCTCTACTTTCATTTCTCCTCCTTTCCGCCGTCGTCGGCAATGCGTCCCGCGACAACCGCCTCCGCAGTCTCGTATGTCTTGCGCGAGGCGAGCGGGGAGGGGAAGAACGGCGAGCCCGCGAGACGGACGACGTATGTCCTGTCGGGCAGAAGCAGCTTGTCCTTCTCGATAAGCTCTGTGATGTCCTTCCAGTTGCGTCCGTACGACGTTCCCTTTTCGAAAAGCGTCTCGTGCGGAAGCGGCGCATTTGCCGCGGCCTTGTCCGGAAGCGGTTCGCCCTTGACCGTCGCCTGCTCGCCCGGAGCGAGAGCCGGCACTTTGTAGCGGCTGTTGCCGAACCTGGCGGTTCCTCCCGTGACCGGTACGCCGAGGAGGTTGGCGAAGACGAGATCGCCGTCCTGCGCCGGCCTGACGTCGAGCCTTTCCGACCGGCGCTCGGCGCGCTCGAAGTCGAAGAAGGTCGCGGTAAGCGGCTTTACCCAGTCGCCGGAGAGGCGGCAGCTCTCGCCGAAGGACGCGGTGAACCTTTCGTTTCCGCGTCCGCGCAGGCGGAGGGAGACGTCGGAAGGAATCGACATCTCCTCGGTCACGTTCCCCGGCGCGAACAAGGCGAACTGCCCGCGCGTCACGGCAAGGCGGCTTTCAGGGTCAAGAATCGTGACGGACTGAATTCGCACTGTCGGCGTCGTGCCGTATGCGATGAGCGCTATGGCCGCCACCACGAGCGTCAGGGCGAAGGCAGTTCCCGGAAGCGCCGCGAGGATAAGAAGACGCCTGTTGCGCTTTGCGCACACGAAGACGATTCCCGGCATCACGATGAACGCGACGAGAAGAAGCAGGAAGACGAGGAGGCCGACTGGCAGCGACTTGCCGACGTTTATCGGAACACATGCGTGGTTCTCTGTAAAATGGGAATCAGGCGTGCCGCTGTAGTAGTATTTTTGCACGTTTAGGTCGCCGATGCGGCGCCTCTGCGCCGCCTCCGCCGTTGACTGAAGGTTGGACGGAACAGACTTGCCGTCTGCGAATGTGATCACCGCGCCGCCGAGAATGTCGAACGCCCGAAGCGCCGCGCGTGACTCCTCGGGGAGAGCGTCCGCGACTTCCTTCGTCATGCACACGGCGTCGAAGGGCAGGTATGCGCGGAAGTCGCGCGGCCAGTCCGCCGCGTCTCGGCGCAGCTCTACGGAGTTGAAGTCGTGTTTGAACGCGGGCAGCACGGCGTCGCGGACTATTCCTGCGGAGAGCAGGAGATTCACGTCGTTCTCGACGGTTTGTCCGTATGAGGCATGGTGAAAATCCGAGACTCTGCTTGACAGCTGGAGTGGCTCGCTTTTTGGTCCGTTGCTGTTTGGGGGCTTCGCCTCAAACAAGTTGATGGAGCTCTCGCCGTAGCTGTAGCCGTCTTCAACTGTGAACACGCCCGGTAGCGTAATGGTGGCGGAAGCTCCCGGGCCGAGGGCGACGGTTCTTGTGGACAGCGCGGAGCGCGGGGCTTGGACGCTGACTTGTATAGTGCGCGGGAAGGGGAGGGTGTTTCGCAGCGCAATGCGACTGAGCTGCGTGTCGTGAGTTATATCCGAGCCGACGACAGTCTCGTCGCGGTATTCGAGCGCGTCTATCATCGAGCAGCTTTTCCATGAAGCCGGGCTGAGGACTGCGGTGGAGCCGCCGATCTCCTTCTTTTCCGTTTTCGGATTCGGCACTATGGAAAGTGCTTTTGCGTGAAAGGCCAGCGGGAACGCGGCGAGCGCAGCGGCGAAAAGGAGAACTGATTTTCTGTATGTTGTCATATCTTTAATCCCTAAAACTTCTCTCTGTGTCTCTGTGCCTCTGTGTGATTTATATGACCAGTGTCTCTGTGTTGCAAGATTACTCCGCCACAGGAACTGAATCGAGGATGCGTTGGGCGACATCTTCGGACGTGACGCCGTCGAGCGAGGCGCGGTAGTCGAGGACAAGGCGGTGGTTGAGGACCGGAATCGCGACTGCTCGCACGTCGTCGAAGCCAACGGAGGGCCGTCCGTCAAGGAGCGCGAACGCGCGGGCAGATTCCGCAAGCGCGATCGCTGCTCTTGGCGATGCGCCGTACTTTACGTGCTCCGCGCCGTGCGTCGCGGCGACGAGTCGTCCGATCCACGAGGCGACGGCGTCGGGCAGCACGACGCGCGAGGCAGTGTCGAATGCGCGCGTAAGCGCGTCCTTCGAGAGCGAGAAGTTGGGGTCGGGCATTTTTCCCTGCGACCGCGACGAAATGATCGCCGTCAGCGTCGCGGCGTCGGGAGAGCCGACGCGGAGGCGGAAGAGGAATCGGTCGGTCTGCGCCTCGGGGAGCGGATACGTTCCCTCGAGCTCTATCGGGTTCTGACTTGCGAGGACGAAGAACGGGTCCGGCAGCTGGCGCGTCACGCCCATAAGCGTGACGGAGCGCTCCTGCATCGTCTCGAGGAGCGCGGACTGCGTCTTCGGCGAGGCGCGGTTGATTTCGTCCGCAAGGAGCAGGTTGCAGAAGACAGGCCCCGGACGGAACGCCATTTCGCGCGAGCCGTCTGGCCGCGTCTCGAGGATGTGAGAGCCGACGATGTCGGACGGCATCAGGTCGGGCGTGAACTGTATGCGCTTTGCGTCGAGCTCGAGTATCTTGGCGAGCGCGGTGACAAGCGCGGTCTTGCCGAGTCCGGGAAGTCCCTCAAGGAGAATGTGCCCGCGCGCGAGGATCCCTGCGATCACGAGCCGGTGCAGCGCGGGGCGGCCGAGCAGCATCGAGTCGAGCGCGGCGAGCGTGCGGTCGAGGTCCCGCTTTACAGGCGCTATTTCATCTGGGGATAGGAGCGTCATTGGTTTTTCCTTTCTGTCTCGAAAAATCTCTTCACCGTTCCGCGGTGGCGCGGGGCGACAGTTCTCTTTATCGAGGTTCCTGCGGAGCGTCCGCCGATTGCCGCCGCGCCGCGCCTGGAGGCCGCCCCGTTTGCAGTGGGGTCCTCCTGCGAAATAGACTCGCCGAGCTTTCCCTCCTCGGCGTTGTTGCTCGGCTTCAGCTCTTTTGCGCTGTCGTCGTACTTTGATTCGCCGAGTTCAGCGGGGTTGGTCCACGACATTTCCGCGTCTCCGCGTCCGCGCTCGGGAGATCCCGTGCCTTCCCCTTCTCCTTCTCCTTCACCTTCCCCTTCACCTTCACATCCGGGGCGCTCCTCTCCGTTCGGGCAGGAGCCGGCGCACGATTCCTCCAGCATCTTCTGGAATTCCTGCGCCGCATCTGGGTCGTTGGCGATTCGCGCGAGCGCGTCGGAGTCCTGCACGATTCGCTTCAGCGTCTCGCTGTTCAGCTCAAGCAGCGCGGCGACCCTCTCGCGCAGGCGTTCAGCGGCGTCGATGGCGGTGCCTGGGTCGGAGGGGTCTGCGGCGGCCTCTATGCGCCTAAGCTCCTCGGCGAGTTCCTCGATCGTCTCTGGTTCAAGCGACTCTTCTTCGCGGATGTCCTCGATTTCGTTTCTGATGTCGGCCGTGATGTCGGGGAAGGCGCGCGGCGCGGACGGGGCCGCAGACGCGAACCAGCTTGCCGGCACGGTGAAGGCGGCGAAGAGCGCGACAACGGCGAGGACTGATTTGAGAAGGTGGCGGCGCGTCCCGACCGGGACATCGGCGGCGACTGGGATTGGGCGCTGCCATGCATCGGCTCCGGGAAGTTCGCCTACGAGCAGCAGTCCGCCGGCGTGCGTCGCGTCTTCGGTAAGCGCGGCACATGCGCCGCGGGATGGCATGCGGCGCAGGGCGAGAAGCGCACCCGCGAGCGAGGCGAGCGGAATCATGGCGAGCACGGCGGGCGTCCATGCCGGGGCGGGGTGCAGCAGCGCACGCAGCGCGAGCACGGTCGCGGCCGAGGCAAAGCACCCGCAAAGACCCCCGACGAGGAGGCCTTCGGCGGCGAGTGCGCGCATAAACGCGCGCCTCGTCGGATCGCTTGGCAACGCCATGTCAAGAATTATACCAAAATTTCACCGACGATGCAGCTGTCAGCAATAATGGCTGGAGTTTACCCATTTTTTGACTGTCAATGTGCATCTCACCCCGATAAATAAAGGATGATGTGCGTTTTTACAAGTGAAATAGGCGTTTTTCTCCTGACAAAAAGAAACTCCGAGCGTTAGGGCTCCCGCTACCGCTCCGCAGCTTCGCGATGTCTTAACGGCAATTCAGTGCGTCGAATTGTCTTCTTGAGCTGCCTTCGGCAGGGTTAGAAGACATGA
>CACYNF010000096.1 GCA_902775595.1 uncultured bacterium
AGGAGGCCTCCTCCAGCTCAAAGCCGACATGCGTCGCTCAGCGAGGCACGAATGAAGGGTGCGAAGCAAATGTAATTCTGCGGAGCGGTAGCGAGAGCCCTGCTGATCGGAGTTAAATTCGGCGGCTTTGGCGAGGGCTTGATCGGTAGAAGCTAAAAAATGGGTAAACTCCAGTGCCTTGGGTGATGAACTTCTGCGTGTTTTTTGATAAAATAAGTGCACAACTAAAGTTGCAACTCGAAACGAGCTGCACATAACACCGAAAACAAAAGGAGAAACATGAGCGACGAAAACGCGAATGTCGGCGAGACCGCTGAATCCACCGAGAACACCGACACCTCCAAGAAGGTGACGGAGAAGATCAGTGAGTACAGCGGCAAGGTCGATGCCTTGGTAGAGAGTGCACTTGGCTTCATCGGCAACCGTCCATGGGATTCGTGGCTCGACACCGCGAACAAATACATTTCCAAGTTCCTGCCTGCGGCGATTGCCCTTGCCGGCGTTCTTGCGTGTTTGACTTGCTTAATCACCATGTTAAAGAACGACGCCCCGTTCTCTTATGTCGTGAAGACGCTCTTTATTCTTGTGCCTGTCCGCTTTGCCATGCATTTGGCCCCCAAGGCGCTCGCGCTTACGCGCTCATTTATAGAGAAAGGCGAGCCCGCGGTCATTCGTCCTGAATTGATGTACATCATGAAGGTGATCTGCGGAATCGGCGGCATCCTCCTTGGAGTGTATCTGCTCCTGGACTTTGACAAGGACTTGGTGGTCCCTGCGATAGTTGCGATAATCTTCGCCGTCCTGATGATTATATGCCTTGAGCGCCCTGGCATCGTCGGCGTGAAGCCCGATTATCCTGCGAACTGCGTTGAAGAGGTGATTGCGCTTGTGCTGTTCCCGGTCAGGGTGCTCATCGCGCTGCTCACTTTGCTTATCGGCATGGCTGCGGTTGGAGGCCTCGTCTACGGCATTGTGCTGTGGTTTGACGACGGGCTTTCCGCCGCGTTGGCGTTTGGCACAACGGCACTCGTCCCGTTCGTGGTTCCGCTGATCGTGTATTTCATCTATCTCGTCGTCATGTTCACGCTTGACTTCTACAAGGCGATCGTCTCGATCCCGCGCAAGCTGGACGAGATGAAGAAGTAAGGTCGTCCGAGGTTTTTGACGAAACTGCCGCGTGTGCGCGGCAAAACTGAAGGCGCGGCATATTTGCCGCGCCTTCGGTTTATGACATTCTTCCCGGTGGCAGGATTGCGGCGGGGCGTGGGGTTTTGGTATAATCTGCTGACAAAACGAAAGGAAACCATGGAAACGAAAATACTTCAGTTTGGCGAGGGCAATTTCCTCAGGTGCTTCATCGACTGGATGGTGCAGAAGATGAACGACAAGGCCGGGTTCGACGGCAAGGTCCAGATTATACAGCCCATCGGCGACGAGCTTTCGGTCCCGTCGAAGATGCTGAACGACCGCGGCGGGAAGTATCACACGTGCCTCAGGGGCATCATCGGCGGAAAGACCGTCGAGGAGATCGAGGAGATCTCGTCCGTCGCGGGTGTCGACATCGCGGCGAACGTCGAGAAGTACGCCGTTCTCCCATCGCTCCGCTTCGTCGTCTCCAACACGACGGAGGCGGGGATCCAGTACGTCAAGGGGCAGGACACGTTCCCCGCGAAGGTGCTGCGCCTCCTCAGGGCGCGGTTCGCCGCTAAGTTGCCCGGCCTCGTCTTCATTCCGTGCGAGCTCATCGAGCACAACGGCGACAACCTCAAGGCGTGCGTCCTCAGGCATCTCGCCGACGAGCCGGATGCCGCGCTTGGCGAGTGGATCGAGAAGGAGTGCGTCTTCTGCTCTACGCTCGTCGACCGCATCGTGGCGGGCCGTCCCGATCCCGAGTCCGCCGCGCGCTATGCCGAGAAGCTCGGCGAGAAGGACGACGTTCTCGTCTGCGGCGAGCCGTTCCACTTCTTCGTCGTCGAGACGCCCGCTGGCTTCGACCTCGAGAAGGAGCTCCCGCTCAAGGCCGCCGGCGTCAACGTCGTCTACACGCCCGACATGCAGCCCTACCGCACGCGCAAGGTGCGCTTTTTGAACGCGACGCACACGACGATGGTCTACCGCGGGCTCGAGAAGGGCTTCACGGAGGTCGCGCAGTGCATCGCAGACCCGGAGTTCAACAAGTTCGTCCGCCAGGTGATCTTCGACGAGATATTCCCGACGGTGAACCTCCCTGACGCGGAGAAGAAGGAGTACGCCGAGAGCGTCCTCGAGCGCTTCGCCAATCCCTTCGCCCACCACCAGCTCAAGTCGATCGCGCTCAACACGATCGCGAAGTGGAAGACGCGGTGCCTCCCTGTCGTCTGCGACTACTACAAGCTCTACGGCAAGCTCCCGGCCGCGATGATCGAGGGCTACGAGGCCATTGCCCGCCACTACGACGCATAGTCGGGAAAACGACAATGAAAACTGCAAAGACATCTGCGGCGGCGAGGTTCTACCTTGCTGCCGTATTTTCCGTTTCGGCGCTCTGCTCGTTCTGTGCGGAGGACAAGATCTGGGACGACAGTCCAGGCGACAAATGGGAGAATTCGTGGTATCCGCTCGGCAACGGCCGTCTCGGCTGCATGGTCGACGGCGGCGCGAGGAAGCTCCGCATACAGTTCAACGTCGACTCCCTCTGGACTGGCGACAAGAACCTGACGAACGACATCGGCGACAACCGCGCCGACGCGAACTACAACACGATGGGCGCGTACCAGAACTTCGGCGAGCTGGAGATTGAGCTAGGCGGACTTTCTGAAGGCGAGTCGGTCGGCTATCGCCGCGAACTCGATATCGCGAGGGCCGTGTATTCTGATAGATTCCAGATCGGCGATGCGAAGATCAGTCGCCAGGCGTTCGCAAGTGCCCCGAGCGACTGCATCGTCATCGTCGTGCGCTCGGATGACAAGCCGCTTGACCTTGTGCTTCGGCTCAAGGGCGCACACGGCGAGTCTGAGTCCGTCGCTGGCGTGGACGCGGCGGTCGCGCAATTCTCCGGTCGGCTGCCCAACGGCCTCTCCTACGCTGCGTGCGCGCAGCTGTGCTATCCGTCAAAAATGCAGGCTGAGATCATTCTTCGCGCTGCGACAGGCACGGAGTCTCTCGGCAAGTTCCGCCGAGGCAACGCCGCCGCGATGCTAGATAGTAGCGTTGCGGACTATCGGAAATACTACGACCGCATGACGTTCGACCTCGGGAATGGAGACGAGACGGTTCCGACGCGCGTGCGCCTCGACCGCGTCCGCAAGGGCGCGAAGGATCCTGCGCTTATCGCGCTTATGTTCAACTTCGGTCGCTACCTGCTTATATCGTGCTCGCGCCCGGGCACTCTCCCCGCGAACCTGCAGGGGATATGGAACAACTCCAACAACCCGCCGTGGCACTGCGACTACCATACGAACATCAACATCCAGATGAACTACTGGGGCGCGGATTCCGCAAACCTCTCCGACTGCTTCACGCCGCTTTCCGACTGGATGATGAAATCCCTCCCCGTCGCGGAGGCGGGCACTCGCGCGGCCTTCCCGAATTCGAAGGGCTATGCGTACCGCACGAGCGCGAACGCCGTTGGCGGCGGCGGTTGGCGCTGGAACTTCGCCGGCGCGCCGTGGCTCGCGGCGCAGTGCTACGACCATTGGCTCTTTACGCGAGACAGGAAGTATCTCAAGGAAGTCTGCTGGCCTCTTATGAAGGGCGCGGCGGAGTTCATGATCTCGACTCAGCTCAAGGAGCGCGAGGACGGCACGATCGTCGTGAAGAACGGCTGGAGCCCCGAACACGGCCCGCGCGAGGACGGCGTTGCGCACGACCAGCAGATCATGCGCGAGCTTTTCCGCTCGATTCTCGCCGCGGCAAAGGAACTCAAGATCGACGACGCGTTCGTAAAGGAGGTCGCGCGCATCGAGCCGAAGCTCCTCAAGGACAAGATCGGCAGCTGGGGCCAGCTCCAGGAATGGGAGACCGACCGCGACAAGAAGGGCGACCAGCATCGCCACACGAGCCACCTCTACGCCGTGTATCCCGGCTCCACGATTTCGCCGAAAGCTACGCCCGAGCTCGCCGAGGCGGCGAAGGTCGCGCTTGCGGGCCGTACCTTGACGGGCGATTCGCGCCGTAGCTGGACCTGGCCGTGGCGTGCCGCTCTCTGGGCGCGCCTCGGTGAGGGCGACAAGGCGGGCGAGATGCTAGACTCCCTGCTCCGCTACAACACCCTCGACAACATGTTCGCGACGCACCCGCCGTTCCAGATCGACGGCAACCTCGGAATGGTCGCGGCCGTATGCGAGATGCTTATGGAGAGGTCAATCCCCTCCACTTGGCCCCACGGCTCCGCAAAGGGCCTTCGCACGCGCGACGGCAAGGTTATAGACGTAAATTGGTAAGCGCCAAATTTTGCGTAAAATTCGCACTTGAAAGCGGAGGCACATTTTCGCTATAATATACGCTCATTTTGCAACGAAAAGGACAAATAGAAAATGGCAAAGCGCGACATTCCGCTCGATCACGTGAGAAACTTCGGCATCATGGCCCACATCGACGGTGGCAAGACCACCACGTCGGAGCGCATTCTCTACTACTCGGGCAAGAACTACAAGATCGGCGAGGTGCATGACGGCGCCGCGACGATGGACTTCATGGTGCAGGAGCAGGAGCGCGGCATCACGATCCAGTCCGCCGCGACGTGCGTTCAGTGGGGCGACTACCGCCTGTCGCTGATCGACACTCCCGGACACGTCGACTTCACGGCCGAGGTGGAGCGCTCGCTCCGCGTCCTCGACGGCGCCGTTGCTCTCTACTGCGCGGTCGGCGGCGTGCAGCCGCAGTCCGAACAGGTTTGGCGCCAGTCCGAGAAGTACAAGGTGCCGAAGATCGCGTTCGTCAACAAGATGGACCGCGTCGGCGCGAACTTCTACAGCGTCATGGAGCAGATGAAGAACCAGCTCGGCGCGAACCCGGTTCCGGTCGTTATCCCGATCGGCGCGGCGGAGTCGTTCGAGGGTGTAATCGACCTCATCAAGATGAAGGCGCTCTACTTCGACATGAAGAGCCTCGGCAAGACGGTCCTCGAGAAGGACATCCCCGAGGAGTACGTCGAGAAGGCCAAGGAGTGGCGCCAGAAGATGCTCGAGAGCGCGGCCGAGCAGGACGATGCGCTCATGGAGAAGTTCTTCGCGGGCGAGGAGCTCACGAACGAGGAGATCGAGATGGGCCTCCGCAAGGGCTGCCTCTCCCGCGCCATCACTCCCGCGTTCTGCGGCACGGCGTTCAAGGACAAGGGCATCCAGCCGCTCCTCGACGGCGTGTGCAAGTATCTTCCCTCCCCGCTCGACGCGGGCGCTGCGGTTTCGCAGGACAACCCCGACGAGAAGCGCGAGGTCAGCGACGATGCGCCTTTCTGCGGTCTTGCGTTCAAGATCATGAACGACCCGAAGTCCGGCGGCAAGATCACGTTCGTGCGCGTCTACTCGGGCACGATGAAGCTTGGCGCCGAGATGCTCGACTCCACGATCAACAAGGAGCAGCGCATCTCCCGTCTCTTCCGCATGCACGCCGCCAAGCAGGAGCCTCTCGACGAGGCGCATGCCGGCGACATCGTCGCGTGCGTCGGCCTCACCGAGACCAGGACGGGCGACACGCTCTGCGACCCCGAGCATCCGATCACGCTCGAGTCCATCGACTTCCCCGCGCCCGTCATCTCGGTCGCCGTGAAGCCGAAGAGCCGCGGCGACAACGAGAAGCTCGGCGTTGCGCTCCACGCGCTCGCGATGGAGGACCCGACGTTCGTCGTCAGCTTCGACCAGGAGACTTCCGAGACGATCATCGCCGGCATGGGCGAGCTCTACCTCGAGGTCATCGTCGACCGCCTGAAGCGCGAGTTCAACGTCGAGTGCGACGTGGGCGCCCCGCAGGTCGCGTACCGCGAGACGATCACGGTTCCGGTCGACAACGAGTACAAGCACGTCAAGCAGTCCGGCGGCCGCGGCCAGTACGCGCACGTCTGCCTCAAGCTCGCTCCGCAGGAGCCGGGCAAGGGCTTCGAGTTCGTCAACGAGGTCAAGGGCGGCGTGATTCCGACGGAGTACATCCCGGCGGTCGAGAAGGGCGTCAAGAAGGCGCTCGAGGCGGGTCCGCTCGCGGGCTTCCCGGTCGTGGACGTCAAGGCGACGGTGTACTTCGGTTCGTACCACGAGGTCGACTCGAACGAATTCGCGTTCATCACCTGCGCGATGCAGTGCTTCAAGCAGGCGTTCATGAAGGCGAAGCCGCAGCTCCTCGAGCCTATGATGGACGTCGAGGTCGTCGTTCCCGAGCAGTACATGGGCGCGGCGAACGGCTCGATCAACCAGCGTCGCGGGCGCATCGAGGGCATGGAGGACCGCGCGGGCGTCAAGCTCCTCAAGGCGACCGTCCCGCTCGGCGAGATGTTCGGCTACTCGAACGCGATCCGCACCGTGACCCAGGGCCGCGGCTCCTTCACGATGATCTTCAAGCAGTACGAGCCCGTCCCGAAGAACATCGCGGCGGAAGTCGTCGAGAAGCGCATCAAGGAAGGCAAGGTCCGCCCGATGGCCGACTGACGGCCGTCACAACGGATGAAAAACCGGCAGCATATCCCCCGAGCCGTAGGCGAGCCGCGAAGCGGGCGCTATGCGGGGTGCGCATCTGCACCCCTGTAGCCACCGCTTTGCGGCTCGCCTACGGCTCGGGGGATATGCGGCCGATTTTTTATATGCAAAGCGCTGGCGCATAGTTCGGCGAGGGACGAGACGCAAACCGTCCAATCCATTACGGTGGCTGTCTAGACAATGTTGCCTGAGGGCGCTGTTCTTGCTATAATTTCGGCGATGAGGACGAAAAGCAAGAGCATCAGCGAGATCCTGCGGCAGGAGATCGTCAGCGGGAAGTTCGACGCGGCGGGGCGGCTTCCGCTTGAGGCGATGCTATCCGCCGAGCTCGTCGTGAGGGAGTCGAGCACACCCTGTAGCCGCGCGCGGAAGGGGAAGCGGAAATGAAGCCGGCAGGTACGCTTGCGTTCGCTGCCGTGTTCGCCGCGTGCGTTGCCTCTGCGCAAGGCGGCGAGTGGCGTCCGAAGGAGCGCTGGCGCGGATTCAACCTTACCGAGATGTTGAATCGTGACTGGAATCCTGAATCCACGGGGTTTGAGGAGGAGGACTTCAGGACCATCTCCGAATGGGGATTCAACTTCGTCCGGCTGCCTCTCGACTATCGCTACTGGATCAAGGACGGGGACAGGAAGAACTGGGATGTCTTCGACGAGGCTGGATTCCGCAAGGTCGACGCGGCGGTCGAACTCGGAAGGAAATACGGCGTCCATGTCCAGATATGCCTCCACAGAATCCCGGGCTACTCCTCCGGCACTCCGTCAGAACCTACGGACATCTTCTCCGACTCCGAGTCGCTGCGCGTCGCGTGCCTCCACTGGCGGGCGATCGCGAGACGCTACAAGGGGGTGCCGAACGACGTGCTCACCTTCAACCTCTTCAACGAGCCGCCCTACATCGACGAGGCGAAGTACGTGCCGGTGGCGAAGACGCTGATTGGCGCCATCAGGGCGGAGGATGCCGAGCGGTTTATCATAGCGGACGGCGTCGGATATGGAAGGCTGCCCGTTCACGCCTTGGAGGGCGAATCGGGTGTGGGCTTCGGAATGCGGGGATACGACCCCAATTCCGTAACCCACTACAAGGTGCCGTGGCTGAAGCTTCCGGACGAGCCGCCGACCTGGCCCCTAAGCGTCGACGCTCCGTACGGCATACTGGCGGGGCCGGTCAAGCCGGACATGAAGTGTCCGCTGGAGCTTCTGTCGCTTCCCGCGGGGCGTGCGACGATTGCCTTCGGACGCGTCTCGGGGTGCGTCAAGGTGCGCTTTACGGCGGACGGCAGACAATGTTCGGAGAGGGTTTTCGGACCGAAGGAAGGCGGAAGCGAGACGGTCGAGCTTCCGAACGGGGCGGAGCGCCTTGTCGTAGAGGCCGTGGAGGGTGACTGGATAATCCCGTCTCGGATCGAGGTGGAGTCGTCCGACGGATCGCGCAAGGCCGTACTTGTCCCGAGCGCGGACTGGGGAATGCCGAAGAACTTCTCGCAGCGCTTCGCCGGATGGCAGGCGGGGTTCGTTCCGTGCGGATGCGGCGCGGCGTCCGCGCGGTATGCTGACCCCGGGATGGAGTACCACTACCGCAAGGCGCTGAAGCCGTGGGACGTAACGATCGAAAGCGGACGGTTCCTGTACGTCGGCGAGTTCGGCGTGTGGAGGATGACGCCTCACGAGACGGCGCTTGCGTTTATGGAGGACGTCCTCTCGGTCTGGAAGGACCGCGGCATCGGATGGGCCCTCTGGAACCTGCGCGGCGACTTCGGCGTGCTCGACTCTAACCGCGCGGACGTGGAATACGAGGATTTCCGCGGACACAAACTCGACCGCAAGATGCTTGAGCTTCTGCAGCGCAACTGATGCGTCATCGCAAAGCGTCCTTCTTGCTCCTGAAGACCTAGCCGCCGAGTGGCACGGCACGAGGGCCGTCATCGCGTGGACCGCGAGCCCGAACGCGGCGAGCTACCAGGTCGAACGAAAGACGGACGGCGGAGATTGGACGGTTGTGGCGCAGGGACTCGCGGAGCAGCAGTATGTGGATCGTCCCGAAAGACCGACTAAAGTTGGCTACATCTATCGTGTTGCCTCGGTTGACTCTTCGAGTGGTTTAGCGTATACTGTTTCCGTAACGCCGACCGGAACGCCTTCGCCTTCCGGCATGGTGATCATATTGCGATAAGGAGAAGAACGATGACTACTCGCCTGGTTTTGTCCGCATGCGCGGCATTCGCCTCCGCTGTCTCTTTCGGCGACACGCTGATTCCGCTCGACGAGACGGGGCTTGTGAGAATGCGCTCGGGTTTCGGCTCGGCGAAGTCAGGGAAGTCCGTCGACGGAAATGCGCTCAGGGTCGGCGGAGTGGAGTACCGTCGTGGCGTCGGAACGCACGCGCCGAGCACGCACCGCATCGCGGCGAACGGCAACGCGCTGTCGTTCTCCGCGCTTGTCGGCGTTGACGACGAGTGCGGCGGGAAGGGCAGCGTAGTCTTCCGCGTCATCGCCGACGGAAAGGTCGTAGCCGAGGTCGCGGCGCAGGGAGGCGAGGCCGCGAAGCAGATCTCAGCCGACCTTGCAGGCACGAAGAGGATCGTCCTTGAAGTGACGGACGGAGGCGACGGAATGCACTACGACCATGCCGACTGGTGCGACGCGGTGTTTTCGTTCAAGGACGGGACGAAGCCGCTCTCCGCGGCGGAAATGACGCGGCAGCTCGGGATCCTCACGCCGAAGGCATCGCCGTCGCCGCGCATCAACGCGCCTGCGCGCTATGGCGTAAGGCCTGGGCGCCCCATTCTCTTCAAGCTGCCCGTGACTGGGCTTGAGCCGATCGAGGTGTCCGCGAAGGGGCTGCCGGGCGGGCTTTCGTTCGACCCTGCTACGAGAATCCTCTCCGGCTCCATCGCGAAGCCGGGCGAATACCCCGTCGTGTTTTCGGCACAGAACACGGTTGCGGGCCGTGTCGAGTTCAAGACGGTGACGTTCGTCGTAGGCGACAGGATCGCGCTTACGCCGCCGATGGGATGGAACAGCTGGAACGCCTTCGCCGGAGGCGTGAGCGACGCGAAGATGCGCACGGCGGTGGACAAGATCGTCGAACTTGGACTCGACGCACACGGATACTCATACGTCAACATCGACGACTTCTGGCAGAAGAATCCGCAGAACGGAAAGAGCGATCCTACGCTTGCGGGCCCTGAGCGCAATGCGGACGGGACGATTGCTCCGAACGCGCGCTTCCCCGACATGAAGGCGCTCGCGGACTACATCCACTCCAAGGGGCTCAAGGCGGGGCTCTACTCCTCGCCCGGTCCGTACACCTGCGGCGGCTGCACGGGAAGCTGGCTGCACGAGCTGCAGGACGCGAAGAGCTACGTGGCGTGGGGATACGACTACCTGAAGTACGACTGGTGCAGCTACACGGGCGTCCAGAGCGGCGAAGGGCACGACAAGTACCGCCGTCCGTATTTCCTGATGGGCCGATTCCTCGCGATGCAGCCGCGGGACATCGTGTTCTCGCTCTGCCAGTACGGATGGGACGAAGTCTCCACGTGGGGCGCGCTTGCAGGCGGAAACTGCTGGCGCACGACGGGGGACATCTTCGACACATGGCCGAGCGTCTACGGCGGCATTCGCGCGCAGGCCGCTCTCTGGCAGTATTCCGCGCCGGGTGCATGGAACGACGCGGACATGCTTGTGCTCGGGCGAAACGTGTGGGCCGGGAAGGGCGGCGGACAGGACGACTCGCGCCTGACGCCGAACGAGCAGTATACGCACATGTCGATGTGGTGCATGTTCGCCTCGCCGCTCATGATCGGGTGCGACCTGACGACGATCGACGAGTTCACGCTGTCGCTTCTTACGAACGACGAGGTGCTCGCAATCGACCAGGATCCGCTCGGCGCTGGCGCGGCGCGCGTTCTGGAAAATGCCGACGAGGGAACCGAATTGTGGGCGCGTCCGCTCGCGGACGGATCGATCGCGTTCGCGATGCTGAACGGCGACGAGGAGGAGAAGGGCTTTTCGATTCCGTTCGCGAAGCTCGGCATGCGCGGCAGGTGGAAGGTGCGCGACCTCTGGCGGCAGCGCGACGACGGGACATTTGGCGAATCGTATTCCGCCTCGGTCCCCGGCCATGCAACGCACCTCGTGAAACTTTCCCCTGTCGACGGCGCGGGGCTTAAGCCTTGCCTCAGGGACATTCGCGACAACGCCTGGCGGCTTCCCTTCGACGCCGACCGCGCGCAGGCGCGCGGCGCGTCCGCCGGTCCGTGCGCCGGCTGCGACTGACCCTGTCGGCCCTCTCTTGCCTCCGGCCGCCTTTACGATTTCGACATGGTGCGCGGACGACTTGAACAGCGAGGAGAAAAGACGTCTGAATTCGTGGGGGGATATGCGCCGCCTTGGGGCGCATCTCCGTGGCACCCGCTTTCCCGCGCATATGTGTTGCACCGTCAGAGGTATAGCGGTGGCGCGTACGCGGAGGTGGTGTTTCGGCTTAGGTAGTCGGGGACTTGGCCCGACCTGCTCGCCCGACCCGCAGTTTGCGGGCACCCCACCGACATGATTTCGACGCGCGCGCCTTCACGCGCGCCTTTTA
>CACYNF010000097.1 GCA_902775595.1 uncultured bacterium
GGCAAATCCGCCGCGCTTCCTTTATTCGACGGACTGGGACATGATGCGAGTGGTCTGTCGTGGGATGGATTCGCCAAGCCCGTCGATTTCTGGTTCGATCGACAACATTCCGCTCACGATAAGAATACGGTAGAGTCATAAGTGTTTACTTGAAACCTAATCGTGTCAATCCTGTAAATCCTGTCAAAAAAGAGAAAGGCCGAATCGCCATGAAGATTGAACTTCATCGAAAGGGCGGGAAATAGCAGGTGCTACATCATTAGGCCTGGGAGAGGAGGCGGCGCGACGGCAAGGCGCCCCGCGAGAGTGGTGTGGCGCTCGCGCAAGAGCCGCTGAATTTGGTATAATTCACACATGAGCAAATTACACCTCGGCGTTCTCGGGTCCGGTGCGGGCTCGAACATGCAGTCAATAGTCGACGCTATCGAAGCGGGCACGCTCGATGCGGAAATCAAGCTCGTCCTTGCCGATGTCGCGGACGCGAAGATCCTCGATCGCGCGAAGAGGCACAACATCCCGTGCCAGTACCTCGACTGCGCGCCGTGGAAGACGAAGCTGGAGGGCCCTGCGGAAGACCGCTGCATCGAGCTTCTGAAGGGCGCCGGCGTAGACACTGTCGTTCTCGCTGGCTTCATGCGCATCGTCAAGCCCAAGCTCCTCGCCGCGTTTCCGAACCGCGTCCTCAACATCCATCCCGCGCTTCTGCCCGCGTTCCCCGGCGTCCACAGCTGGACGCAGGCCCTCGACTACGGCTGCAAGGTCGCGGGCGTTACGGTTCACTTCGTCGACGCGGGGACAGACTCAGGCCCCATCATCGTGCAGAAGGCGGTTCCCGTCCTTGAGGATGATACGCCGGAGACTCTCCATGCGCGAATCCAGGTGCAGGAGCACATCGCGTTCCCCGAGGCGCTCAACATCCTCGCGTCGGGCAAGTACCGCATAGAAGGCAGAAGGGTGAGAATAGGATAAAGCCATGAAAAAAGCATTTGCGCTCATCGCGTTTTTTGCGGCGATTGCTGCGCAGGCGGAATTTGTTCGGGGCTGGTTGACCACGACGTTACCGACTGGAGAGGAAACGGTCGAGGTCGAGGCGGAGTGGTTTGAGGACTATGGTGGATGGGTCAACGACACCCAGTTCATGGACCAGATGGGCTCGCCATATCTCCTCGCCCACGGCATGGGCAAGCCTGTCGCCGACGCGAAGACGACGTTCGTCGCGAACGGCGGAAAGTACAACGTCTGGGTGAGGACGAAGAACTGGACTAGTCCGTGGCATCCCGACATTGGCGCCGGGACCTTCAACCTCGTCGTCAACGGCGAGAAGCTGCCGAACCTTCTCGGTTGCCAGGGGAAGGGCGAATGGCTGTGGGTCAAAGCGGACAACGTGACGCTGAAGAACGGCAAGAACACGCTCGCCCTGCACGACTGCGACGGTTTCGACGGACGCGTCGACGCGATTTTGTTTTCAACGTCGGCGCGACCGATGCCGATTGTCGACGAGTTTGAGTCAAGCCGTGCTGCCGGGAAAGTCGGCTTCCGCCGGCAGACCTATGTACCCAATCCCGAGTCTCTGCCCAAGTTCGACCTCTGCGTGGTTGGAGGCGGCATAGCGGGAATATGCACGGCGGTCTCGGCCGCGCGCCTCGGACTTTCCGTCGCGCTTGTCCAAGACCGTCCCGTGCTTGGCGGGAACAACTCGTCCGAGGTGCGCGTCCATCTCGGCGCGTACCAGAACATTCCGCCATATCCTCGGCTTGGCGACGTCCTTGCCGAGTTCGGGCCGAAGCGCGGCGGAAACGCCGAGAGCGCCGCGAACTACGAGGACGATAGGAAACTCGCGATAATCAAGGCGGAGAAGAACATACGCCTCTTCCTCAACGAGCATGTGAACGGAGTGAAGACAAACGAAATGGGACGCATTCTCTCTGTTCGCTCCGTCAATACGAAGACTGGCGTCGCGACCTGGTTCGAGGCGGCGAACTTCGCGGACTGCACGGGCGACGGAACGGTCGGCTATCTCGCTGGCGCGGACTTCCGCATGGGGCGTGAGGCGAAGAGCGAGACGAATGAGCCGGATGCACCGGAGAAAGCCGACATGATCACGATGGGCGCGTCCGTCCAGTGGAACGCGGGGAAGACGTCCGGCGACGCGTCGTTTCCGACGCGGCCGTGGATGCTGAAGACGATCAACGAAGCAAACTGCTCTCCGCACCTCAAGGGCGACTGGTGGTGGGAGGCGGGGCTTGGCCGCGACCAGATCGCGGAAGGCGAGTACATACGCGACTACGGACTTCTCGTCGCGTTCTCGAACTGGGCGTTCGTCAAGAACGGCTATTCCAAGAAGGCGGAGTTTGCGGACAAGGAGCTCAAGTGGGTCGCGTACAACGCTGGTCGCCGCGAGTCGCGCAGACTACTCGGCGACTTCATCCTCGACCAGAACCACCTCAGGGCCAGGGACTTCCAGCCCGACGGCACATGCGCGACGACGTGGACAATCGACCTGCATCTCCCGAAGACGGCGCGCGAGTCGAAGTTCGAGGGCGAGCCCTATCAGTCCAACTCGCTCAACGAAAAGATCTGGCCGTATCCGATTCCCTACCGCTGCCTCTATTCGCGGAACGTCCCGAACCTCTTCATGGCCGGGCGCGATATCTCGGTGACGCACATTGCGCTCGGGACGACTCGGCTTATGCGCACGCACGGCATGATGGGCGAGGTCGTCGGCATGGCGGCGAGCATCTGCAAGAAGCACAACTGCAATCCGCGCGACGTCTACACGACGCACTTGGATGAGCTGAAGGAGCTTATGACGAAGGGCGTCGGCGACGGCAAGAAGCACCCGCGCCAGGACTACAATTGCCAGTCGTCGCTTGATCCCGACATCAAGAAGCATCACGAGGAGAGTATCAAAGGGAGAGTTGAATGAAGGAAGAATTCCTTGCCATAATTGAGAAGACGCTCGACGAGGTTCTGCCGAAGGAAGGGGAGCGCCCTGCCGAGCTGAGCGAGGCGATGCGCTATGCCGTCGGCGCTGGCGGCAAGAGAATTCGTCCGCTCATTTGCCTGGCGAGCGCAGTCGCGGTAGGCGGCAAGGCGGAGGACGCGCGTTATCCCGCGGCGGCGATAGAGCTTCTCCACAACTACACGCTTGTCCACGATGATCTTCCCGCGATGGACAACGACACGGAGCGTCGCGGGAAACCCTCGGTATGGGCGAAGTTCGGCGAGGCGAACGCGATTCTTGCGGGCGATGCGCTCCAGGCGCTCGCGTTCAAGGCCGCGGCAAATGCGTCGCGCAACGTCGCCGAGATAGTCGCGGCGCTTGGCGCGGCAGGCGTCGGCGTTGTGCAGGGACAGGTCGAGGACTTGAAACGCGAGGGTGGAACGGACGGTGCCTCGGGCGGTCCCGCACCCGTGCCTGTGGAGGTTGTGGATTTTGTCTACACCCACAAGACGGCCGACCTCTTTGTCGCCGCGGCGACGATGGGCGGATATGCCGGCGGCGGCGATGCGTCGAGCGTCGGGAAGCTCCGGACGTTCGCGCTCAACCTCGGCCTTGCGTTTCAGTACGAGGACGATCTCCTCGACGGAGACTCGCCGTTCCCGAGGGAAAAGACGGAGTCTCTCGTCCACGAGACTACCGCCGCGGCGATTGCCGCGCTTGCAGGGCTTCCTGGCGACACTTCGTTCCTGAAGGCACTTGCGCAGAAGCTTGTAGACAGAAAGGTCTGATTATGAAAATGATGATGTCGATTGCAACTATTGGCCTTGCGCTTGCGGCGTGCGCGGCGGAAACGGGAATCAACGCGATCGGCGAGAAGTCGCGCGAGGAGATTGTCTCGTTCTTCGCCGACAATGAGTTCGGGCGGCGTCCCGCTGAGGCCGAGAAGCCGCCGCTTCTCAAGTTCGAGAAGATTTCGGAAGACAAGCTTATGCCCGACGGCAAGATGGTGCGCAAGCAAGTTCGCATCGTCTACGGCGGTTCGTGCGGAACCAATTCGTTTCCAGTGACGGCGTTTGTGCCGGCCGGTGCGAAGGGGCCTGTTCCGGCGTTCCTTCTGATCTGCAACCGCGACTACAAGGCGAACTGCGACCCCGAGCGCGAAAAGAAGAGCCCGTTCTTTCCTGTAGAGGAGATCGTGAAGCGTGGCTTTGCGGCCGTCTCGTTCTACACGTGGGACGTGGCTCCTGACTACAACACCGGCAACACGAAAGGCGTGTTCGAGGCCTTCGAGAAGCCGGGAGCGAACAGGGACCCGAAGCTCTGGGGCACGATCTCCGCTTGGGGCTGGGGTGCGAGCCGTGCGCTCGACTGGCTTGAGACTGTCCCAGAGATAGATGCAAAGAAGGTCGCCGTCGTAGGACATTCTCGCGGCGGAAAGACCGCGCTCTGGACTGCCGTCACCGATCCGCGCTTCGCGATGGTCTGCGTGAATGGCTCAGGCTGCGCCGGCACGAAGCTCAACCATCTCGACCTCCCTAAGTCGGAGCACATAGCGCAGATCGTCCGCACATTTCAGTACTGGTTCTGTCTCGACTACACATTGTGGGCCAACCGCGAGCGCGAGATGCCGTTCGACCAGCACGAGCTTATGTCCTGCGTCGCACCGCGCCTTTTGGCGGTTGGCTCGGGCAGTACGGACGACTGGGCGGGTCCCGAGGGCGAGCGCAAGGCGACGGAACTCGCCCGCGCGGCGTGGAAAGATCCGTCATGTGTCTCGTACCACTGCCACGAGGGAAAGCACGACCTCGGTCTTTATGACTGGAACATCTATCTTTCTCATGCGGAAAGGCACTGGAAGGGTGTTGCAAAGACTCCTCCGCAGACAGTCGACGGACGGGAGCCGACTTTCGAATGCCCGCTGTCGGATGCCGGATGCCAGTTTGTCTTCGACGAGCAGGCGAGCGACGAATTCGATGGCGAGACGCTCGACCGCTCGAAGTGGGACGACTGGGTCGAGTCGTTCCAGGGGCGGCGCAGCGGGTTTCTTTTCTCGCGCGACAACGTCGATGTCGCGAAAGGGGAGCTTAGGCTGAAGGCACGGCTTTTGAGGGAGGACGAGAAAACGGCGGACAATCTCGCCCGTGGCTTCGACACATACGCGACGGCGATCGTGAAGTCGAAGAAGAAGACGTTCTACGGCTACTACGAATGCCGCGCGAAGTCGATGAAGGCGGCGGTGTGCAACGCGTTCTGGCTTTACGATCCGCTTTCGGACGAGCCGAAGAAGAAGTATCGCCCCGGCGACTTCTCCGAGGAGATCGACATCTTCGAGATCTTCGGCAAGGAAGGGTCTAAGAAGTCCGATTGCGCGCGCGCGTTCTACAACACTGTCCACCGCCTCGGCACGCCATATCTTGAAGGCCGCGTCCTCGGCAGCGTCGAGAAGCTTCCCGAAAAGTCGAGCCGCAGGAAAGTCGACTTCGACTTCGCGGACGGGTACCACGAGTACGGCTTCCTCTGGACGGAGAAGGAGATGAAGTGGTACGCGGACGGCGTCGAGATGTTCTCGCGCCCGAACGACCATTTCCACAGGCCGATGCACGTGACTTTCGACTGCGAGATTATGTACGACTGGGTCGGCGAGCCAGACAAGGCCGATCTCCCGCAGACTTTCTCCGTCCAGTATTTCCGCTACTGGCGCAAACCATAAACGGCACTCGACATGAAAACACCGCCCGACAAGAGAATAGCATTCACGTTCCGCTCGCATCCTACGAAGGACGAGTCCTTGCGCTGGAGGGCTACCATCGTGTTTCCTCCTGGGGCTGTTGCTGAGACGCCCCTCGACATCACAATCGTCGACGACGAGGGGAAAAGGATAAAGTCGGCGGTCTTTGAGTTCGCCGGCAAGGAACTTTCCGTCGTCGACGGTTCGGCGTCTATGACGTTCGCCGAGTTCGTCGCCGGCAAGCATTCCGTTCCGATTTGGCTGCACCGCAAGGGGCTTAAGCCCGTTCCCGGCGTGCCGACGTTCGAATGAGGAGTGGAGAGATGGACGACAAGACATGGTGGCAGCTTGTTAAGGACGGCAAGGACGAGGGGTGGAAGCTCGTCTGGGAGCGCGTCGTCGAACCCGAGTCGAAGTCGATGCGCTCGGCCGACATGATGGAGCGTTTCTCGCTGACGGCTGGCGATCTGATGGGGATGCTCTTCGACGACATGATCGGTAAGGGCAAGATTGACCTATATCGCGGCGACGGCAGCTTCGAGGGCTGGCTCAAGCGGTATGTGCGCGGCTATGTCTTGAACGCCAATCCGAACAAGCACGGCGAAATCTCGATTGAAGGCGCCCATCCAGACGCAGAGGGCGAAAACGAGGCAATGGCTCTCCCGACCCAAGACAAGGAGACTATCCGCATCGAAGTGTGGCGAATGACGCTGTATTTTTTCCGGCTACTGTGGAACGAAGACCCGGAGAGATGCTACATACACCTTCTCAAAACGCGGTTTTTCCTCTCGAGCGAAGAGATAAAGGACTTCCTCGATGTGTCGTCTGCGGCGAATGTCGATCAGATATTTTCGCGTTCTATCAAGTTTATGCGTGAAAGTTGGAAGAAATGGGATCGCATTAAAAAATGAAAACTTTTTTTGTCAGTTTTTGCGGCGACCCGACCCTATCTCGTCGTGACCGCAAAAGCGGAGAAAGGAAAGACAAAATGAACAAGAAGATGATACTTGTATTTGGCGCGATTCTGGCGGCTGGAACGCTTATGGCCCGTCCCGGCCCTGGCTTCGGCGGTCATCGCGGCGGCTTCGGCGGGCCTCGCCCCATGATGCACCATCGTCCTGCGCCTATGATGCACCACCGCCCTGCGCCTATGATGCACCACCGCCCTGCGCCTATGATGCACCACCGCCCGATGCCCCCTCCAATGCACCACAACCATCATCACAGCGGCTGGGGTCATGGCGGGCGTCATTTCTGGCCTGGGTTCGTCGGAGGGGTTGTTGGCGGCGTCTTGACTGACGCGATCATCGGCCCGCGCGTCATCACGACCCCTGTCGTGACTACGGCTCCCGTCGTGGTGACGCCTGTCTATACGACGCAGCAGGTCTGGATTCCAGGTGGATACATCGACCAGATTCAGCCCAACGGCACTGTTATCCGCGTGTGGCAGCCCGGGCACTACGAATCGAGGCAAATCCTCGTGCAGTAGTGTTGGTGGACCGGGCGGGACTTGAACCCACGACCAAGGGATTATGAGTCCCCCGCTCTGACCGACTGAGCTACCGGTCCTCCAAACGGGCGTAAATTTTACCAAATCTCCCTCTTGCGCGCAAGGGGGAGATTTTGATATAATACACAAACTTTTATCCCGCACTGTGCACAGTTAACAAAGTGGTCGCTTACCACACTTCAGGCCATTGGGGGAGCAGGTGCATTTCTTCATTCCGGGAAACCGGGGAAAACAAAGGTAAGCCAACAAGATGAGTGCAGAACGCAAAGTATTCGGCCGTCTCCAGGGGATGGCCGAGACGCCACCGGACCTCATTGAGATCCAGACCAAGTCCTACGAGGACTTCCTTCAGGCCGACGTCCCGGCCGCGAAGCGCGAGAACAAGGGCCTGCAGGCCATATTCAAGGAGATATTCCCAGTAATCTCGCAGGACGCGCGCTACTCCCTCGATTTCGTCGGGTATAACCTCGGCGAGCCGAAGAAGAGCTATCTCCAGGCGCTTCTCGACGGCGAGACCTACGCCCGTCCGCTCTTCGCGACGTTCCGTCTCAACGACGCCGGCGAAGTGCGCGAGGAGGAGGTGTTCCTCGGCGACATGCCGATGATGACCCCCGACGGCGCGTTCGTCATCAACGGCGCCGAGCGCGTCATCGTCTCGCAGCTGCACCGCTCTCCCGGCATCTCGACCGAGCGCCAGATCCACGCGAACGGCCAGCCGCTCCTCTCCTGCCGCATCATCCCCGACCGCGGCAACTGGATCGAGGTGATGTTCGACACGAACGACATCATGTGGTGCTTCATGGACCAGCGCCGCCGCCGCAGGAAATTCTACGCGACGACGCTCCTCCGCGCCTTCGGCTACGGCTCCGACGAGAAGCTCATGCAGCTCTTCTACGACTTCAAGAAGCTGCCGACCGGCAAGAAGTACGCCGACAAGGACCTCCGTCTCCTGGTGATGAAGGACGATCTCGTCGACGCGGCCTCGCAGGCCGTTCTCGCACGCCGCTACGACCCCGTCACCCCCGCGATGATGGAGCAGGTCGCCGCCGCGGGCATCGAGCAGGTCGAGGTGGTGGATGTCGCGGTTGACAACGGCACCCTCATCAAGACGCTCCGCGAAGACGCCAAGGCCGGCATCCACAACGAGGAAGACGCCCTCAAGGAAGTCTACAAGCGCATGCGCCCGGGAGACCCGCCCACGGCCTCCAACTCGAAGCAGATGCTTCGCCGCATGTTCTTCGACCTCGCCCACTACGACCTCGGCTACGTCGGGCGCCACAAGATCAACAAGAAGCTGGGCCTTGTCGGCAAGGTCGACGAGAATCTCCGCACGCTCCACGAGTCGGGCATCGACGTGATCGAGGCGATCCGCCTCCTCCTCAAGATCTACGTCGGCAGGGAGCAGGTCGACGACATCGACCACCTCGGCAACCGCCGCATCCGCACCGCGGGCGAGCTTCTCGAGAACCAGTGCCGCCTCGGCCTCGCCCGCACCGAGCGCCTCGTCAGGGAGCGCATGACGATACACGACCCCAACCAGGGGCCGCTCACGCCGCAGCGCCTCGTCAACTCCAAGACGTTCAGCGCCGTCGTCGCCGACTTCTTCGCGAGGAGCCAGCTCTCCCAGTTCATGGACCAGACGAACCCGCTTTCCGCCCTCGCCCACAAGCGCCGCCTCTCGGCCCTCGGCCCCGGCGGCCTCAGCCGCGAGCGCGCCGGCTTCGAGGTCCGCGACGTGCATCCCTCGCACTACGGCCGCATCTGCCCGATCGAGACGCCTGAAGGCCCGAACATCGGCCTCATCTCCAGCTTGGGCATCTACGCGCAGGTCAACCGCTTCGGCTTCATCGAGACGCCGTACCGCAAGGTCGTCGGCGGCAAGGTGACCGACGAGATCGAGTTCCTGCCCGCCGACGAGGAGGAGAAGTTCGTGATCGCCCAGGCGAACGCGCCGCTCACCCCGGCCCGCCGTTTCGCCGAGGATCGCGTCACGTGCCGTTTCAAGACCGAGTTCTGCGACAAGCCCGCGCACGAGGTCCAGTACATGGACGTCGCGCCGATGCAGGTCATCTCCATCGCGGCCGGCCTCATTCCGTTCCTCGAGCACGACGACGCGAACCGCGCGCTCATGGGCGCGAACATGATGCGCCAGGGCGTGCCGCTCATGACGACCGAGCGTCCGTATGTCGGCACCGGTCTCGAGGGCGTCTCCGCCAAGGACAGCCGCGTCATCGTGACGGCTCTCGAGAGCGGCACGGTCGCCTACGTCTCGGCCGATTTCATCATGGTCACCAAGGACGGCTCGCTTCCGTCCGGCAAGGCCCAGTTCGAGCACGACCCCGAGAAGGGCGTGTGGCGCTACGACCTCCAGAAGTTCCGCCGCTGCAACTCCGGCACGTGCTTCAACCAGAAGCCCATCGTCAAGAAGGGCCAGAAGGTCAAGGCCGGCGACTGCCTCGCAGACGGCCCCGCGACAGACCAGGGCGAGCTCGCGCTCGGCAAGAACCTGCTCGTCGCGTTCATGAGCTGGCGCGGCTACAACTTCGAGGACGCGATCCTCGTCAACGAGCGCCTTGTGCGCGAGGATGCGTTCACGTCGCTCCACATCGTCACGTTCGAGTGCGGCGCGCGCGACACGAAGCTCGGTCCCGAGGAAATCACGCGCGACATCCCGAACGTCAGCGAGGATGCGCTCAAGAACCTCGGCCCCGACGGCATCATCCGCGTCGGCGCTGAAGTCAAGCCCGGCGACATCCTCGTCGGCAAGGTCACGCCCAAGGGCGAGACCGAGCTCTCCCCCGAGGAGAGGCTCCTCCGCGCGATCTTCGGCGAGAAGGCCGCAGACGTCCGCGACACTTCGCTCACCGTTCCCCCGGGGACGGCAGGCGTCGTCATGGGCGTGCAGGTCTCGACGAGCGCCCCAACGGGCGCGGTGGACGAGAAGAAGTCCAAGCGCGCGAAGAAGGACGCCGAGAAGCGCCGCAAGAACCAGCTCGCCAAGCTCGAGAAGGACCTCGTCGCGAAGCTCGTCTCCGAGATCATGAACGAGAAGCTTCCGGTCGACGTCACCGATACGGAGACTGGCGACGTTATCATTCCGGCGAACAAGAAGATCAAGAAGTCCCAGCTTTCGATGCTCGCCAAGGCCCATTCCCACTGGGATATGGACGAAGGCCCCGCGAGGGACCGCATCCAGGGCATCATGGATCCGTTCGAGTCCGAGTTCGCGGCCATCGAGGATGCGTCTGGCGAGGGCGAAGACGGCCTCTTCGGCGATTTCGGCGGTGAAGGCGACGTCGTCAAGCAGGTGCGCGTGTTCCTCGTCGACAAGAAGAACCTCCAGCCCGGCGACAAGATGGCCGGCCGCCACGGCAACAAGGGCGTCGTTTCGCGCGTCCTGCCGAGCTGCGACATGCCGTTCCTTCCGGACGGCCGTCCGGTGGACATCGTCCTCAACCCGCTCGGCGTGCCTTCCCGAATGAACCTCGGGCAGCTGTTCGAGACCTACCTCGGCCTCGCGTGCCGCTATCTCGGCTTCCATGCCGCGACGCCCGTCTTCGACGGCGTCCAGGAGAGCGAGATCGACGACCTGCTCGTCAGGCGAGCAGAGCTGGATATGCCCCGAGGGCAAGACGGTTCTCTATGATGGCTTCACCGGCGAGCCCTTCGAGCAGAAGGTCGTCGTTGGCGTGATCTACATGCTGAAGCTCCACCACCTGGTCACGGACAAGATCCACGCCCGCGCCGTCGGCCCCTACTCGCTCGTCACCCAGCAGCCGCTGGGCGGCAAGGCGCAGCTCGGCGGCCAGCGCATGGGCGAAATGGAGGTGTGGGCCCTCGAGGCGTACGGCGTTGCCTACGCCCTGCAGGAGCTCCTCACCGTCAAGTCCGACGACGTCCAGGGCCGCACGAGGATCTACGAGTCCATCGTCAAGGGCACGAACGTCCTCGAGTCGGGAATGCCCGAGTCGTTCTCGGTGCTCATCCACGAGCTTCGCGGCCTCTGCCTCGACACCCAGCTGCTGGGCGGCGAGATGGACACGCGGCGCAAGGCCGAAAGCCCGGCGGCGACGCAGCTGCCCGAGGCCAAGGCCTCCGACGACCTGCTCGCGGGCGCGCTCAACCTCCAGTAAGGACTTTCAGGGAGAAACAACGAAATGAACCCTTATAACACTTCCGACATTTTCGGCGGCTCCTTCAACGCCTCCGCGCACTACGACGCGGTCAAGGTGCAGCTCGCCTCGCCAGAGACGATCCGCAGCTGGTCGCACGGCGAGGTCAAGAACCCCGAGACAATCAACTACCGCACGTACCGCCCCGAGAAGGACGGCCTCTTCTGCGAGAAGATCTTTGGGCCCACCAAGGACTGGGAGTGCGCCTGCGGCAAGTACAAGCGCATCAAGAACAAGGGCATGGTCTGCGACCGCTGCGGCGTCGAGGTGACGCTCGCGTCGGTACGCCGCCAGCGCATGGGCCACATCGAGCTCGCGGTCCCCGTGAGCCACATCTGGTTCTTCAAGTGCTCGCCCTCCAGGATGGGCCTTCTCCTCGACAAGACGACGAGCGAGCTCGAGCGCGTCCTCTACTACCAGGACTGGATGGTCACCGAACCCGGCGGCACGGGCCTCAAGGAAGGGCAGATCCTGAGCGACCAGGAGTATCTCGACGCGCAGGAGAAGTACATCGACGGCTTCAAGGCCGAGATGGGCGCCGAAGCGGTCAGGAAGCTCCTCAGGAAGCTCGACCTCGACGCCCTCATGAAGGACCTCGAGGAGCAGATGGAGAACACCCGCTCCAAGCAGAACCGCAAGAAGATCGCCAAGCGCATGAAGGTGGTCGAGGGATTCCGCGTCTCCAACTCGAAGCCCGAGTGGATGGTGCTGGACGTCCTTCCCGTCATCCCGCCGGAGCTCCGTCCTCTCGTCCCGCTCGAGGGCGGCCGCTTCGCGACGAGCGACCTCAACGACCTCTACCGCCGCGTCATCAACCGCAACAACCGCCTTCGCAACCTCCTCGCGCTGAAGACGCCCGACGTCATCATCCGCAACGAGAAGCGCATGCTCCAGGAGGCCGTTGACGCCGTGTTCGACAACGGCCGCCACGGCCGCGCCGTGACCGGTCCCGGCAACCGTCCGCTCAAGTCTCTCTCCGAGATTCTGAAGGGCAAGACGGGTCGCTTCCGCCAGAACCTCCTCGGCAAGCGCGTCGACTACTCCGGCCGCTCCGTGATCTGCGTCGGCCCGGACCTCAAGTTCCCGCAGTGCGGCATCCCGAAGGAGATGGCGCTCCGCCTCTTCGAGCCGTTCATCATCCGCCGCCTCAAGGAGCTCGGCATCTGCCACACGGTCCGCACCGCGCGCAAAATGATCGAGCGCCACGACGAGCAGGTCTGGGACATCCTCGAGGAAGTCACGAAGGACAAGACCGTGTTCCTCAACCGCGCGCCGACGCTGCACCGCCTTTCGATCCAGGCGTTCGAGCCGGTGCTCGTCGAGGGCAAGGCGATCCGCCTCCACCCGATGGTCTGCACGCCGTTCAACGCAGACTTCGACGGCGACCAGATGGCCGTCCACGTGCCGCTCTCGATCGAGGCGCAGATGGAGTCGAAGCTCATGATGCTCGCGTCGACGTCGATCTTCTCGCCGGCCTCCGGCAAGTCGGTCATGACGCCGACCCAGGACGTCTGCCTCGGCCTCTACTTCCTCACGGTCCCCTCGCAGCAGGACAAGCTCGCCGGCAAGCTCGCCGGCAAGGTTCCCGCGGGCGAGGAGCACCTGCCGCTCTTCAACGACATAGCGGAAGTCGAGTTCGGCATTGCCGAGGGCGCGATCGGGTACCACACCCGCATCCGCCTCAGGAACCCCGACTACGGCACGACGGGCCGTCCCCACGGCGACCCCTCGAAGCGCGTGATCGAGACGACCGCTGGCCGCGTGATCTTCAACAACGTGTGGCCTAAGGAGATGGGCTTCTGGAACGACAAGTGCTCCAAGTCCACGATCGGCAACCTCATCCTCGACTGCCACAAGGTGGCGGGGCATGACGAGACCGTGCTCGCGATCGACCGCCTGAAGACGCTCGGCTACAGCTTCGCGACGATCTCCGGCGCGTCCATGGGCCTGAAGGACATGATCCGCCCGGCCGAGAAGGACGCCGAGGTCGCCAAGGCCCGCAAGGCCGCCGACGAGGTGCAGAAGCAGTTCCAGCAGGGCGTCATCACCGACGGCGAGCGCCACAACAAGATCGTCGACATCTGGTCCGCGACGACCGAGAAGGTCGGCGACGAGCTCTACAAGACGATCGACAAGAACATCAGCCCCGAGAACAAGAACCCGACCGAGCTGAACCCGGTCTACATGTTCGTCGACTCGAAGGCCCGTGGCTCGAAGCTCCAGATCCGCCAGCTCGCCGGCATGCGCGGCCTCATGGCGGCGCCTAACGGCGACATCATCGAGCGCCCGATCACGGCGTCGTTCCGCGAGGGCCTCTCGGTTCTTGAGTACTTCATCTCGTCGCACGGCGCCCGCAAGGGCCTCGCAGACACCGCCCTCAAGACGGCCGACGCGGGCTACCTCACGCGTAAGCTCGTGGACGTGTCACAGGACGTCATCATCACGCAGGAAGACTGCAACACGGTCAACGGCATCGAGGTCGAGGCAATCGTCGAAGGCGACGAAGTCAAGGTCTCGCTCGGCGACCGCGCTCTCGGGCGCACCGCGCTCTACGAGATCCGCGACCCGAAGACCGGCGACGTTATCGTTCCCGCGAACGAGATCATCGACGAGGACGCGTGCGCGAAGATCGACAAGGCCGGCATCGAGAAGGTCTGGATCCGCTCCGGCCTCACCTGCGACGCCGAGCACGGCATGTGCGCGAAGTGCTACGGCCGCGACCTCTCGACCGGCAAGGAAGTCGAGATCGGCACGGCGGTCGGCATCATCGCCGCGCAGTCCATCGGCGAGCCCGGCACGCAGCTCACGATGCGTACGTTCCACATCGGCGGCACGGCTTCCGCGACGGCGAAGGTCCCCGAGATCGTCCTCAAGAACGACGGCTTGGCGCGCTTCGTCGACATCCGCAAGGTGCGCAACGACGAGGGACGCGAAGTCGTCCTCAACAAGAACGGCACGCTCGAGATATACTCGAAGAGCGGCTCCAAGCTCGACACCTACCAGCTCCAGATGGGCACGACGCTCCTCATCGAGGACGGCGCAGAGGTGAAGAAGGGCCAGAAGGTCGCGACGTGGGATCCTCACTCCGTCCCTGTTCTTTCCGAGGCGGCCGGCGACATCGTGTTTGCAGACTTCGAGGAAGACGTCTCCGTCAAGACCGAGACCGACCGCGCGACCGGCGCCAAGACGCTCGTCGTCCTTCCGACTTCCGAGTCCAACCTCCACCCGCGCATCGAGATCCGCGGCGCGGACGGCAAGATGCTCGACTCGCACGACGTCCCGACGGGCGCCATCGTGATGGTGCGCGACGGCATGAAGGCGACCCCTGGCATGCTTCTCGCGAAGACGCCTCGTGAAGCCGCGAAGACGCGCGACATCACCGGCGGCCTTCCGCGCGTCGCCGAGCTCTTCGAGGCCCGCCAGCCCAAGGACGCGGCCGAAATCGCGAAGATCGAGGGCGAGATCGAGTTCGGCGAGAACGTGCGCGGCAAGCGCTGCGTGAAGGTCGTCGACCGCATCACCGGCCTCGTCGAGGAGCACCTGATCCCGATGGGCAAGCAGATCGTCGTGTTCAAGGGCGACCGCGTGAAGAAGGGCCAGCAGCTCACCGAAGGCCCGGTCATCCCGCAGGAGATCCTCGAGGTCTCGGGTCCGCAGGAACTCGAAAAGTACCTCGTCAACGAAGTGCAGCAGGTCTACCGTCTCCAGGGCGTCGAGATCAACGACAAGCACATCGAGATCATCGTCCGCCAGATGCTCCGCAAGGTCCGCATCACGAACCCGGGCGACACCGACTTCCTCTGGGGCGAGCAGGTCACGCGCCAGACGTTCCTCAAGGTGAACGAGGAGATGATGATGGAAGGCCGCCGCCCTGCGGAGGCCCAGCCCGCGCTCCTCGGCATCACCAAGGCCGCGCTCGAGACCGACTCGTTCATCTCCGCCGCGTCCTTCCAGGACACGACGCGCGTCCTCACCGAGGCCGCGACGATGGGCAGGGTGGATGAACTCCGCGGCTTCAAGGAGAACGTCATCCTCGGCCACCTCATCCCCGGCGGCACCGGCTTCCCGCTCCACCGCTACCTCAAGCTCGTGCCGCTCTGCGACGCGATCAGCGACGAGGAGATGGAGCAGCTCCGCGAGGAGCAGCGCAAGCGCCACGAGGAGCTCTACGGCATCCCGGCGTCGGGTCTTCCCGGAGAGGAGAACGACGACGACGACGATCTCGGCGAGCCCAACCTCCAGCTCGACACGGGCGACACGTCCGCAGACGGCGGAGACCTCGTCAACTCCGACGAGTCGATGGGCTCGACCGGCGGGGACGACCTCCTCGGCTGACAATCGGGAGAAATCCCAAGAAAAAGAGCGCGGCAGTCCTGCCGCGCTCTTTTTGCTGGTCCCGGGAGGGTCGGATGCCGATTGTCAACTTCTCACGCGGTCGCAAGTAGCGAACCAGTATGGGGGTTTGTGGTATAATATCGGCATGAGAACATTGGCGTTGCTGCTTGTGCTGTTTGGTCCGCTTGCGCTTTGGTCGGCGGACTGGTATTCCGTCCGTCTTCTCGCGAACCCCATAGTGCAGCCGGTGGAGTTTCCCGTGGCGGCGGAAGAGGGGTCTCGCCCCATTATCGTGAAGACTGGGGAGGGCGTTGCGCGCGCCTTCGCGACAAATGCCGTTCCTGCAGGGAGCGTCCCGCTCGGCTCGCTCGCGAGCATCCGCCGCCTCGACGTCGACTCGAGTGTGCGCCTCGTTCCCGCGCGGGCGTTCGAGAACTCGACAGATCTTCGCGTCGTCAGCTTCGAGGGGCGCGTCCGCCGTATCGAGAGCCGCGCCTTTGCCGGTGCTACGAACCTTACGGATATTGTCCTCCACGAGGCGATCTCGGTGCTTGTTGCGTCCAATGCGTTCGCGGGCTGCTCGCGTCGGCTGGCTTGCGTGTATCCGTTCTCCCCTGTCATGACGGCGCAGGATGGTGCCGCGCAGAGTGGTGCGCCGATATTCCCGCGCGTCCTCTTCCTTAAGGGCGAGGCCCTGAAAAGCGAACTGTCGGTTGCGCCATAGTCATCCTGATTCTAACGAAACTAGGAGAGGCTGGCCCTTTGCCAATAACAGGATATGTAGCTCGGAGATTCAGGCATGAATGTCACAATAACTTATAAGCGGACAAGAGGGCTATACTATTCTTTTGTAAGACAGTTTTACTTGCGCAGCATTGTTATCTATTTTATTTTTCTATCTATTCTTCCTGTGATTTTGTGCTGGGGTTGCACCTCAGTGATTATCCAGCTCTACGGATTCTTTTCGGGCGCTGGAGTTGTGGATCTCTGGTACCACCTCTTCGTGTCGCTTCCCATAGCCTTGCTTGCGGCCATTGGACTAATAAAGTTGGTTAAGCGGGTAGTCAAAGTTAAACACGAATATACAAGAGTGTATGAATCGTGTCCGATTGAAGCTGACAACGAGATTGATGTCGAGGTGAAGATTGATGACGACGGGATTGGCTTGGGCAAGGAAAAGGTGCGATGGGATGAAATGACACTTGGATTAGCGACGAAGGATTTTTATGCTTTCCTGGGCGCGAGGCCTGTTCTTGTCGGCATACCAAAATATGCGGTTGATGCGGAATTAGGCGAGTATCTTAAGAATAAAATGATGGTGATCAAAGAGAGGCAAAAGGGCCGGGTGCGCCAGGACAATAAACAAGATTTTCGCCTCAACACGCTCTTGAAGTGTGGTGCTGTTTGGGGTGCGCTTGTCGTGGGGTGTCTTGTCGCCACCTTGGTGTTTTGCGGAGCCAATTCGGTTTTTGCAGAGGTGTCAGCCGCTTCTATTGGCAGTTTGGCGTTTGTTCTGTTGGCGGCCATCGTATCTGCGGCGCTTGGCCCGTTGATGATCATTTGCGCCGCCTTGGCTATATTCCGCGTCGAGGGTGGCACGCCAACGGCAATCTGCTCATTGCTGATTGTTTCCCCATTGATGTACTGGGCGTTGATATGGGGATTCCGCCGATGGTGGAAATCGACGAACCGCCTTGTGAAATGCGTTGGTTGGATTGCTATTGCTTGTTATTCAGCCGTGGCAACATATTGTCTGCTCTACGGAGGATCCACCATCTAAGTCTCGCAAGGAGCTGGGGACAGACCCCACGAAACCGTTGTAAAAGGCCTGTTTGCGCGGATGTCGTCAGGACGACGATTTTATGAATTTCAGAGATATGATTTTACGATTATCCGATTGACGATTTTACGATTATCTGATATGATATGCGCCAACTTCCAATTTAAGAGGCGAACATCATGGAATTTGAAAGGCATATCATCAAAACGGCGGAAGAAGTCGCTACGACATTTCGCGCAATGGCTGTATGCGGGCCGCGTCAAGTTGGCAAGACATGGCTGTTGAAGCGCTTGGCGGCAAAACTCGGTGGATACGAAACAGTGTCGCTCGACGATGAAGCGCTTCTTGTGCAGGCGCGAAACGATCCGAAATTGTTTTTGGATCTGCATCCGGCGCCACTCGTCATTGACGAAATCCAATCTGCTCCGGAACTGTTCAGCGCCTTGAAGATGCGGTTGGATGCATCGGATGCTCGTGGGCAGTATCTTATGACCGGATCGCAGCAGTTCAAGATGATGAAGGGTGCGAAAGAGAGCCTTGCTGGGCGAGTTGGAATTCTGCGGCTCGCGGGGCTTTCCAAGGCAGAGATAGAGGGACGGCCACTTTCTGCTCCGTTCTTGCCGTCGCTTGACGTCAATCGGTTTGGCAATGCGGGTGGTTGGGATATTCATACGGTGTATGAGGCTGTCGTCAAAGGCGGATATCCCGAATGCCATGCCGTGCCGAATATAAATGTCCGGCGCTATTTCTCCTCGTACATAGAAACATACATTGAACGGGACATCCGCGAGATGGTCGATGTGGCCAACATCGCACAATTCCAGACTTTTATGCGGGTGTGCGCCGCGAGGACTGGACAGTTGCTCAATTATGCAGACCTTGCGCGTGACGCCGCGATTAGCGTCCCGACTGCTCGCACTTGGCTTTCAATGCTTGAAACATCCGGGGTCGTGTACATACTGCATCCCTATTACGGCAATCTCATAAAGCGCGCCGTCAAAACCCCCAAGCTCTATTTTACGGACACGGGGCTATGTTCGCACCTTCTCGGCATCACGACCGCGAAGGCCGCAATAGATTCGCCTTTGAGCGGTGCATTGCTGGAAACTTATGTTGTAATGGAGATTATGAAGAGCCATTGGTACAGCGGGAGCGACGCAAAGTTCTGGTTCTTCAGGGATGCCGAGAAGCATGAAATCGACCTTTTGATTGAAGATGGCGGAAGACTCTATCCTGTCGAAATCAAGCGCGCGTCATCCGTCAAGGCCAAGGACATAAACCGCAACATGGATGTGTTCCGCAAAGCGACGCCAGGCATCAATGCCATTGGTGCCGTAGTGCTCGTTTCCACGTCTCTTGGTGCGCTTGATGCCAACACGGCCTTGATACCTATCGGAGCATTGTAGAAGAATACGCGAAAGTCATTTGCGCGGGTCGTCGCGGGAAGGTTTTTTGACAGGATTAACAAGATTTACAAGATTAAGAAAGGCTTGGGAGAATGAACTGTCCGACTTGTTGCAAAGAGCTGTATGATAACGGCGAAGGCCGCTTAAACTGTCCCTTCTGCGGGGCGGAATTAGTGTGTGGTAAAATGGCTGTAGAAGCAACGGCTGGTGGCGAACTATCGAAAGTGAAGCCCGGTCTTCAAGAACTCATTGAGGCGATGCGTCGTAGTGACCTTGAAGCTGTTGTGAAAATTCTGAGTAATGCGGACAAGTCGTTTAAGATAGGGGCCTTGGTGTTTGTGGTGTTTATTCTTTTGTCCGTTGTCGCTGCCGTGCTTATACCAAGGGTAATAGCCCAATGAAAGGAGGAGCAGTTGGGGACAGGCCTCGCGGAACCGTTGTAAAACGCCTGTTTGCGCGTTGTTGTCGCGGCAAATCCGCCGCGTGGGAACGCCGCGCAAGGTGGAATTATGCTATACTATTCGCCATAAGTATGAAGATACCTGAAATAGTGGAAAAGATGACTCGCATCTGCAACACGGCCGTTCATGCCGCGCAGGAAGAAAACCGGCGCAAGGGTATACCCAATGTCTATGTCCTGAACGGAACGATCGTCTGGCAGTTGCCGGATGGTTCGGTCACGACAAAGCGCCCGGACGCGTTGCTGGCACCAACCCCCAATGATGCCGCTGGTAGGCCCACCACCTGATTTTTGCAATCAGTATAATATGCCCCAAAGCCGTTGGAGATGAGGAAAGTGACGGAAGGTGCTGAAATGGGCGATAAAAGCAGCAACGCCAAAGGGGTGTCTCCCCAACTGATTCAATGACAACTCGAATTACAAGGATTGAACCGCTGAGAGACGACTGCGCGGAGCGAGCTTCCGCGTTTCGCCGGAAATGGGCGAAGTCGTGGGATGGAGGGAACTCGCTATTGAGAAAGTCTCTTCTTGCCCAGCTCAGACAGCGCCCTGACATCGAGTACAAGGAACTCTGGCCCGACGGGGAAGATCGCCGCATTGCTGCATATTGTCTGGACGATTTCAAGGTCTGCCTTGGATTGCCAAACGGCCGTCTCGTGCCAGATGACACTCTTCATATGCTGGCGTCGATTGACGAAGATGGCGTCAATGACGTCATGCAAGACCTTGAGCACGAGTTTAGGCTCGTCTTCGAGCAAGATGTCTGGAGCAGGGTGAAGACATTCGGCGAACTTGTGCGCTATGTTCGAGAGCATAAGGGATCGGCGTCTCTTGCCGAGCTTCACGAGCGACATCGCATTGGATGGGGTTGCGCGACAGTTTTGTGGCTTGTATTCGCCGGCGTAATAGGACTGTTCATCTCAGAGGTTGCCGAAGCGGTTGAGGCCGCCCGTAACTCCTGTCTTCATGGCCGAGAGGTCGTCGGCCTGGCTTTTGGCTTGCTGATGTCGGTCTTTGTGTCGCTATTTGCATATGCCGCTGTCGTCGGTTGGTGCAAGGAGCGCAAGGAGTTTCGCGAAGAACGGGAGAAGGCGGCGAAGAAACAGGCGGGCCCCACAGAACCGTTGTAAAAAGCCTGTTTGCGCGCTCGTGGTTCTTTTGCTTAACACGCGACCACGAAATTATGGTAAAATACATGCAAATGAAAGCGAAAACGGATAGCGTAGCTCGGTTGAGCAGCAAGGCGGACTACACCATATTTTCATATGGCGGGAAGTCCATTCGTTTCGCTGCGCCCTACAGTTTGCGCCGGTATTTGCGTGTTACGAAATGGCATGACGGCTACATGGAGGTTGAGGCCGATTATGGCGCTGGCGCGGAAGAGGATTA
>CACYNF010000098.1 GCA_902775595.1 uncultured bacterium
TGCGCCTTCTTTATTTTTTCTCATTTACCCCCTTGATTTCTGAGCGCAGAAAGCGTATACTATTCTTCGTTTCACTGCTCGGGTGGTGAAATTGGCAGACACGCATGCTTGAGGTGCATGTGGGTAACTCCTTGCGGGTTCGAGTCCCGCCCCGAGCACCATCTTAAGCCGCCGCAAGGCGGTTTTTCTTTTTCCCGCCTTCCGCGCGTGCACGAAGGCAATCAAGCACAGGACGGGCAAGTTTGGTATAATGTCCACATGATTGCAAAGCTGATACTGGACAAGAAGCGCGAGGGGCATGCCCTCGGCAGCGCCGAGATACGCGAATTCATCGATGGCTTCACGAAGGGCGAGATCCCCGACTACCAGATGTCTGCGCTCGCGATGGCGGTGTGCTGCCGCGGCATGAACGAGCGGGAGACGGCAGACCTCACTGAGGCGATGATGAAGTCCGGGCGGTGCCTGACGTGGGACGTCCCGACCGCCGACAAGCACTCGTCCGGCGGCGTGGGCGACAAGCTCTCTCTCGTCATCCAGCCGCTTGCCGCGGCATGCGGCGTATTCGTTCCGTCGCTCACCGGGCGTGGTCTCGGAATCACAGGTGGCACGGCGGACAAGCTCGAGACTATCCCGGGCTACAACGCCTCGCTCTCGCTCGACGACTTCCAGAAGGTTGTGAAGGAAATCGGAGTCTCGATGACGGTGCAGACCGACGAGATAACGCCTGCCGACAAGAAACTCTACGCGCTTCGCGACGTGACCGGAACCGTTGCGTCGATTCCGCTTATCACCGCGTCCATCCTCTCCAAGAAGCTTGCCGAGGGTGCGGGCACACTCGTCTTCGACGTAAAGTGCGGCTCTGGCGCATTCATGAAGACGCGCGAGGATGCAGCGGCGCTCGCCCGCTCGCTCGTGGACGGCGCGAAGGCCGCGGGTCGCAAGGCCGCGGCGCTCGTCACTGACATGTCTGCACCGCTTGGATTCGCCGTCGGCAACGCGAGCGAGGTCGCCGAGGCGCTTAGGTGGCTCAAGGGTGAGGACGCGAACGATCCAGCCGTCGTGCTCTCCGTCGAGCTTGCCGCGCTGATGGTGTCGCTAACGAAGGAGATTCCCCTCGACGACGCGCGGCAGATGTGCCGCGGAAAACTCGCCGACGGCTCGGCGCTCGCGAAGTTCGAGGCGATGTGCGCCGCGCAGGGCGGCGATCTCGATGCGTTCGAGCGGCTTTTGAAGAAGCCGACTTTCAAGTTCAAGATCCAGGCGATGAAGTCTGGCTTCGTCACCGCGATCGACGCGGAGAAGGTCGGGAAGGTGGCGCTCGCGCTTGGCGCCGGACGGATGGAGAAGACCGACAAGATCGATCCGCTCGCCGGCATAACGCTTGCCGTGAGGCGCGGAGACCGCGTCTCGGTCGGCTCGCCTCTCGCGACGCTCGAGAGTTCGCGCGAGCCCGATGGACTCGAGCGTGCGGCCGCAGATCTCCTGAAGGCGTTTACGATCGGTCCCGCCGCGCCGGAAGACGCGGGGCTGGTGCTGGAGAGAATCGACTAGGTTTTTAACGCAGAGACGCAGAGGCGCAGAGTTCGCAGAGAGGGTAAAAGATGAAGCTTTTTGTTGCGACACATAACCAGCACAAGATACGCGAGATATCGCAGATACTCCCTGGCTTTGAAATCGTTCCCGACGATCCAGAGGGAGTCGAGGAGAACGCGCCCGACTTCGCAGGCAACGCGCTTATCAAGGTGCGGGCGATTGCCGAAAAGCACAAGGGCGAGTGGTGCATGGCCGATGACTCCGGTCTCGAGGTCAAGGCGCTCGGAGGCGCGCCGGGAGTCCACAGCGCGCGCTATGCGGGCGAGCCATGCAACACTCCCGCGAACAACGCGCTTCTCCTTAAGAATCTCGAGGGCGTAAAAGATCGCGCCGCGCGCTTCACTTGCTGCTGTGCGCTTATCGATCCTTCGGGCGAGGAGCTTGTCGTCCACGGACATTGCCCTGGGCATATCGCCGAAAAGCAAGCTGGAGTCGAGGGCTTCGGCTATGATCCGCTTTTCATTCCGAATGGACACGACAAGTCCTTTGCCGAGCTTTCCGCTGAAGAGAAGAATGCAATCTCCCACAGGGGAAGGGCGCTTGAGAAGGTGAAGGCGATCTTGGGGGGTGGAAGTGCGGGAGATGGGAGCCGTGTAGAACATGTAGAACGTGCAGAAGGGAAGGGCGGTTCGCGTGTGCTCGCGTGGCTTAAACTCTTTCGTGTCGTCAATTTGCCGACGGTGCCTGGCGATGTTCTTGTCGGCGCGGCGTTGATGTCGTTCTTTTCGTGGCGGCCCATGTCCGGGTTGGCCGCCGCTGCATGTGCGAGCGTTTTTCTCTATATGTTCGGACTTGCCGACAACGACATTGTTGGCGCTAAGGGCGACAGTGGGCGTCCGATTCCTGACGGCGAGATCACGCCTGGCGCGGCTCGGCTTGCGCGTGGGCTCTGTCTCTTCGCCGCGCTTGTCGTCGCCTTGATCGGTAGTCTTCCGCGCTTATGGTGGCCTGTGGCTCTCGCGCTCGTGCTTTCGATCGTCGTCTACAACCGCACGAAGTGGAGCGTGTTCATGGGCCTGTGCCGCGCGCTCAACGTCGTCTGCGGCGTCGCGTGCGTGAAGATCGCCTTCACCCAGGGGGACGAGCGGCTTGTGTACCCCGTTGCCGTCGTAGCGGGACTCTGGTTCCTGTACATCTGGGCCGTTACGAGGTATTCTGAGGGGGAGGAAAAGAATCCCGGAAAGAAGCGGCTTGTCGGAATCTTCGTCGGCGGGATCGTGTATCTGCAGCTTCTCGTGCTCATCGTGATCACGATGTGGGACGCGGGCGCAATGCCGCTTCTCGTCGCGGGTGCGGTGCTTCTCGTCCTTCTGCGGCTCTTCAAGAGAGTCCTCCCGAAAGTCAGCGCATCGTGATCGCCATGGCTGCAGGCGGGCGAGTTATGGTATAATAACCGAAAACAACAACCAAAAGGAGGAACAACATGTACGGATTCCTGATTGCACTGTTGGTCATTGTCGTTATAGCCATCGTCCTCATTGCGTGGATCGTCGGGCTCTACAACGGACTCGTTGTCCTCAAGAACCGCTTCAAGAACGCGTTCGCGCAGATCGACGTGCAGCTCCGCCGCCGCTACGACCTGATCCCCAACCTCGTCGAGACCGCAAAAGGCTACCTCAAGCACGAGCGCGAGACGCTGACTGCCGTCATCGAGGCGCGCAACCAGGCCGCGGGTGCCGCGAAGGCCCTCGCCGCAGCGCCTGGCGATCCGTCGGCAGTCAAGGCGTTCTTCGCCGCAGAGTCCGGACTCGCCGGTGTCCTCTCGCGCCTCTTGGTCGTCGTCGAGCGCTATCCCGATCTCAAGGCGGACAAGCAGATGGCGCGCGTCATGGAGGAGCTTACCTCCACCGAGAACCGCATCGCCTTCGCGCGCCAGGCGTACAACGACTCCGTCACGGAATACAACACGAAGCGCGAGCTGTTCCCGTCGTCGATCGTCGCGGGAATCTTCAACTTCGCGCCCGCAGCGCTCCTTGAGTCGACCGACTCCGCCGCGCAGCGCGAGGCGCCGCAGGTAAAGTTCTGAGATGGACCCATTCGCGCTCCAGCAGGCGGCGCGCACCCGTACATCCCGCCTCGTCCCGCTCGCGGTGGCGGCGGTTCTCGCGACCGCCGTCGCGATGGGTTTTGTGTTCTTGTGGGCCTGCTGGGGCGTTTGGCTCTGGTTCGGGGACGCCGATCTTGCGCGCGATGCGCCGACGGCCGGCATCGCTGCGTTCTGCGGAAAATATCCGTCGGCGGTCGCGGCCTGTTTCCTTTTCTCGTGCCTTTTCCTTGTCGTTACGACGCTCTCGAAGTTCTTCGCCCTGTCGTCCGGCGACGTGCTGATGGAGTCCATAGGCGCGACGCGCCTGAGCCGCGGCAAGGTTTCGTCTGACGCCGATGCCGACCTTGCTCGGGATCAGCTCCTCAATGTCTGCGAAGAGATGTCCATCGCGTCTGGACTCGACATGCCGTCCGTCTGGGTGCTGGAGAACGAAGGCGGCGTCAACGCGCTCGCGGCGGGGAATGACCCTTCGTCTGCGGCCGTATGCGTGACGCGCGGCGCGCTCGAGTGGCTGAGTCGGGACGAGTTGCAGGGCGTGATCGCGCACGAATTCAGCCACATCCTGAATGGCGACATGCGGCTCAACTTCCGCCTCACCGCGCTTGTCTGCGGCATCACCGCCGTTTCGCGCTTCGGGGCGGGGATGCTCTCGCTTCTCGGCGGCAGCGACGACGAGGAGAGGCCCCGTGTTGTCGTGTTTTCGCGCGGCAGGAGCAAGGGCAAGGGCGTCGGGCCGCTGCCGCTCCTCGTCGTCTACGTCGCCACCGGCTTTTCGCTGTGGCTCGTCGGCATGATCGGCACGTTCTTCGCGCGGCTCGTGCAGTGCGCCGTCTCGCGCGAGCGCGAGTTCCTGGCGGATGCGGCGTCGGCGCAGTTCACCAGAAATCCAGAGGGGCTTGCGAATGCGCTCAGGTTCACGTACCTTGCGGATGTAGTTGGCGGAGGCCGTGCATTCGGTGCGTGGAAGGGCGATGTCTCGCACATGCTCTTCGCGTCGACAGACGACTCCATCTTTGAGACCCATCCGCCGGTCAAGGAGCGCATCCGCCGTCTCTCGCCGCGCGGCGAGACTGCCGCGGACGAATCGGTGAAGTCGCGCATCAATGCGGTCAAGGAGCGCCGCCGCGCGATGGCCAAGGCGGCGAACGAGAATTTCGCGAAGAGCGTCTCCCGCGCGAAGGGGCTCAAGGCGGCGGACGTGTCGCTCGCGGATGCGAAGGTGCAGCCCGCCGTGCTCGCGTCAGCGCGGAGTCCGGCGAAAGCCGGCGGGATGCTCATCGCGCTTCTGCGCGGCCAAGCGCCGGAGGGATGGGTAGGGGAGATTTCTGCGGCCGAGCGGCGTACGCTCGCGCTCAGGTGCGTCAACACGCTTCGGGACGGTGCGTCGATATCTCAGCGTCGCCACTGGGCGGAGGAGGCGGAGCGCGTCGTCCAGGAGGACGGAATGTACGATTCATTCGAGATGATGGTCATGGCGTCCGTCAGGCGTCGGCTTCTCTCGGACGGACGCATCCCGAAGATGGTGCCTGCGAAGACTCTTCTTCCCGTCGCCGCGCGCGTGATAGCAACGGTAGCGTCGTTTGGCGGCGACCCCGAGGGTGGCTATGTGGCGGCAGGGCGGAAACTTTCGCTCTTTGGACCCGCTTTGCCGCCGATGCCCGAGCCCTACGACGATGCGACTGAGATTCTTGCGGCGCTCGATTCGCTCATGCATCTGCCCCCGCTTGCGAAGCGCGAGCTTCTTACCGGGCTGAAGGAGACGATTGCGCAGGACGGCAAGGTGACGGACGAGGAGGCGGACTACGTTGCCGCCGTGGCCGACGCGATCGGCGCCTACGGCTGGTCGATTCGCGCTTGATTTCGCGGGGAAAATTCGGTATCCTATTAGGCAAACGATTGCAAAGGGAAAGGAGTCAATCATGGTTTTCGGATTTCTTCAGAACATCGGCCCGTGGCAGCTGCTCATCGTCGTCGCGGTCATAGCGCTGCTCTTCGGCGGCAGCAAGATCCCGGAGCTCGCGCGTTCGCTCGGCAAGGCGAAGGGCGAGTTCAAGAAGGGTCTCGCGGAAGGCGAGAAGGAAGAGGAAGAGGCGGAGAAGAAGCCCGCCAAGGAACTTGAGAAGGCGTAAGTTGGCCAGCGAGCTGATACGCAAGCGACTCAAGGAAGTCCCAAATCGCCCCGGCTGTTATCTCATGCGAGATCGCCGGGGCGTAATCATCTACGTCGGCAAGGCGAAGGACCTGAGGCGCCGCGTCTCGTCCTACTTCCGCCCGCGCGCGAACCACGCGCCGAAGGTGCGCTCGATGGTCGACACAGTGTTCGACTTCGAGTGGATGGTCGTCAAGAACGAGGCCGAGGCCCTGCTTACCGAGGCCGAGCTCATCAAGCGCCACAAGCCGCACTTCAACATCCTGATGCGCGACGACAAGCGGTATCTCGCGCTCCGCGGCGACTCCGCCGCGCCATGGCCGCGCTTCACCTGCGTGCGCACCGTGAAGGACGACGGCGCGAAGTACTTCGGGCCTTTTCCGTCGAGCCCCGTAGTGAGGACGGCGAAGGACTTCGTCGAGAAGCGGTACGGCATCAGGGAGTGCAAGTCGGAATGCCCATGCGAAGAAGATCACACGCACTGCCTCGCAGACGTGATACGAACCTGCTCCGCGCCGTGTCTCGGCAGGATATCGCAGGATGAGTACCGTGCGCGGTTCGAGGAGGCGTGTGAGTTCCTTTCCGGGCACCGCCCGGCCGTTCTCGCCGAGGTCGAGGCCGAGATGCGCGAAGCGGCGGAGAAGGGGAGCTACGAGGCGGCCGCGCGTCTCAGGGACACGCTCTTCGCCCTGAAGGAGATGACGAAGGCGCACTTCGTAAGGACTCCGCCCGAGATGCGCCGCCGGAACGTCGAACAGGGGCTTAAGGAACTTGCCGAGGCGGTGGGGCTCAAGGCGCCGCCGCGCTGGATCGAGTGCTGCGACATATCGAATCTCTTCGGGACCAATTCCGTCGCCTCGCTCGTCGTGGCCCGCGACGGAATGCCCGACAAGCGCTACTACAGGCACTTCAGGATCAAGACGATCGAGGGCGCCGACGACCCGCGCTCGATGGCCGAAGTCGTTCGCCGCCGCTTCACGCACGACGACGCGCCGGGCGCGAAGCCGCTTGGGCTCCAGAAGCCCGACCTCTTCATCTGCGACGGCGGCATAACGCAGCTTCGCGCGACGCGCGCCGCCCTCGCGGAGCTTGGCATCGACGACGTGCCGACGGTTGGGCTTGCCGAGCGCCAGGAGGAGATCGTCTTCGACGACGGACGCGAGAACCTTCTCCTTCCCCGCGACTCCGAGGCGCTTTTCGTGTGTACGCGGCTCCGCGACGAGGCGCACCGCTTCGCGATCACCTACCACCGGCACCTTCGCGACAAGGACCTTCGCGACAGGCTCAAGGTTCCGCGGCCGTGACGCGGCGCGGCGCCTTCGTTGATTAGGCGGCTTGTTTTTGGTATAATCACGGCATGAGAATAACATTCTACGGTGCAGCGCAGACGACGACCGGCTCCATGCATCTCGTGGAGGCGAACGGCAAGCGCATACTACTTGACTGCGGGCTCTACCAGGGCCACCGCAAGGAGGCGTTCGAGAAGAACAGGAACCTTCCCGTCGATCCCGCGAAAATCGACTACGTTATACTCTCGCACGCGCACATCGACCACAGCGGCAACCTGCCGCAGCTCGTCAGGCAGGGCTTCCGCGGCCGCGTGTTCGCGAGGCAGTCCACGACCGACCTCTGCGACGTCATGCTGCGCGACTCGTGCTTCCTGCAGAAGCGCGACCTCGAATACGTCAACAAGAAGCGCCGCAAGGAGGGCAAGAAGCCGTTCGAGCCGCTCTACGACGAGAGCGACGTGGACGCTCTCATGCAGCTGTTCGTCCCGACGCACATGCACGAGCCGCGCGAGATCAGCCGCGGAATCACGCTCGAGTTCTTCAACGCCGGCCACATCCTCGGTTCTGCGCTTGTCCAGCTCGACATACGCTCCGACCACGGGCACAACCACCGTCTGCTCTTCTCGGGCGACCTCGGACAGCCGAACCAGCCGATACTCCGCCACTACGAGTATCCTGCCGGCGCGGACATCCTGATCGTCGAGTCGACCTATGCCGACAAGTACCACCCGTCGGCCGACGACGTCGAGCTGCGGCTTGAGCGCTACCTCAAGTACATCGACCGCCACAACGCGAAGCTGCTCGTCCCGGCGTTCTCCGTCGGCCGCACGCAGCAGATCATCTACTACCTGAACAAGCTCCGCGAGCGCGGCAAGGTTCCGCGGGAGGTGAAGGTCTACATCGACTCGCCGCTCTCGCAGAAGGCGACGCGCATCTACGCGAAGCACCGCGAGGTCTACAACGACGAGGCGAAGCGCATGCTCGCGGAGGGGAAGAATCCGCTGGAGTACCCAGGGATGGTGTTCGTGGGAACTCCCGAGGAGTCGATGGCGCTGAACGACATGCCGGGGCCGATGATCATCATCGCGGCGTCGGGCATGTGCGAGGGCGGGCGGGTCCTCCACCACCTGAAGCACTGCGTCCAGGACGAGGACAACATAATCCTCATCTGCGGCTTCCAGGCGGAGAACACGCTCGGCCGCCGCATCGTGGAGAGGCGCGAGACGATCAAGGTCTTCGGCGAGGAGGTTCCGCTCAGGGCGCGCGTCGAGATAATCAACGCGCTCTCGGCTCACGCCGACCGCGCGGGGCTCATAGACTGGATAGGCGAGGTGAAGGACAACGTCCGCCATGCGTTCGCAGTCCACGGTGAGCCCGAGAAGGTCGCGGCCATGGCCGACATCCTGAAGGAACAGGGCATCAGGAACGTCGTCGCGCCCATGCCCGGCCAGACATACCAGTTCGAGTAAGCCCTATTGACTGGGGCGCGGGTGTTTTGGTATACTACGCACCTACAAGTCATGGCCAGGTTAGCACAGTTGGTAGTGCGGCTCATTCGTAATGAGCAGGTCGGGGGTTCGAGTCCCTTACCTGGCTCCAAAGACGGCGGGAGTAGATCAATTGGTTAGATCAACAGATTGTGATTCTGTGGGTTGCGGGTTCGAGTCCCGTCTCCTGCCCCAGGCGAGTAACTTAGGGATAGGGGAAAACAGATGACCGTTGTTCAGTCGCTTATTGATCTTCAGGAAGTTGACGGGCGCATTCGCGAGCTTGAGCTCGAGTTGAAGGATCTCCCCCGCCGCAAGGCGCAGGAAACGGCGCGGCTTTCGGGCGTCTCGGCCGACCTTCAGGCAGCGAAGACCAACCAGGAGCTCGCCAACCAGCGAGTCAAGGGGTTCGAGGAAGACGCGAAGGCGCTAAGGGAGAAGATCCAGCAGCTCAAGACGACCCAGATGGGGCTCAAGTCGAACAAGGAGTACCAGCAGTACTCAATCCAGATCGATCTTGTCTCCCATGACCTCGAGACGACCGAGAACAGCCAGCTTGCCGCGATGGACGAGCTTCCCTCGGCAGAGGCCAGGATAGCCGACGCGCAGGCGAAGTTCGACCAGGAGGCTGGCGGCGTCAAGGCGTTCTGCGACGAAATCGACGAGCGCATCGCGGCGGTGACGGCCGAGCTCGCGGAGGCCCAGAAGGAGCGCGCCGAGAAGGCGAAGCTCGTGACGGACCCGCGCTTCATGCTCTACTACGAGCGCCTGCGCACCAAGCGCTGGCCGGTCGTCGTTACGCTCACGCACGACGGAGTGTGCGACGGCTGCCATCTCGTCCAGCCGCCGAGCGTGTCGCAGCTCGTCGACCACAATGCGGGGCTCGTCGCCTGCACGATGTGCGGACGCATCCTGTATCGCGATATTTGACAATTTCTCCTGAAGCGACGCGCGAGCGACCGGTCGCTGCTGAGAGGCAGAGGAAAGTCCGGACTCCGCAGGGCAGAGGATCCGCCCGTCAAGGACGGAAGGCGCGGGGCAATCCCGCGTGATGGAAAGTGCCACAGAAAATAGACAGCGAAGGGTTCGCAAAGCGAGGAAGAGATTCCGAGCGCGGGAGCGAGTGAGCAAGGGCGTAAGCCCGAACGGAACGAACGACCAAGCGAGCTCCGCTACGGTGAAAAGGCGAGGTAAGAGCTCACCGGCGCGGCTGAAACGCCGCGCGCACGGCAAACCCTCCTCGGAGCAAGATCAAATAGGGGATCGAACGGGCGGCCCGCTCGGTTGGCGCCGTAAAGGATGCCATGAGATTCCGGGTTGATTGCACAGAGGAATGATCGGAGTGCGCCGCAAGGCGCATGAACAGAATCCGGCTTATTCGCCGCGCGCCGCTTCAGGGGAAACCCTCTTCGGATGGTTCTGCAGGGAAGTTCCCGCGTTCCGGAGGGTGGGCGATACTGGACTCGGACCAGTGACCCCTACCGTGTGAAGGTAATGCTCTAACCAACTGAGCTAATCGCCCTGGGGTGAAAACGCGGATAGTATACCATACTCCGCCGATGCTTTCAAGTAGCCGCCGAGGGCAAATTATATGGTATAATATCCCGACTATGAAGATCACAGATGACATTCTCTACGTCGGCGTCAACGATCACGACGTCGATCTCTTTGAAGGCCAGTTCGAGGTTCCGCTCGGCATGGCCTACA
>CACYNF010000099.1 GCA_902775595.1 uncultured bacterium
TGGCGAGCTTGATGACGGCCGAATCGTCGCCCGCCTCGTCCACGGCGGAACCATCGTCCTCGCCGCGCGTCTGCACATCGGCGTTTTCGTCATCGGCGTAGATCTTCGCCATCGCTGCGCGCACCTCGGCGCGCGGTGCGATCACCGCCTGGACGTCCTGCCCGTGGAGAACGTACCTGAGGGAGTCGATCGCGTCGTATCCCATCGGGTCGGAGAGCGCGACGGTGATGGAGTCATCGTCGGCCACCACCGGCACCACGCCGTACTTCTTCGCGATGTCGGCGGGAATCTTCTTGACCACTTCGGGGTTGATCGCATCGGCATTTACGTGGCAGTACTTGAGCCCGAACTGGTCGGCGACCGTGCCGAGAACCTCGTCCTCGCCAATCGTGCCGCCAGATACGAGAACGTCAAGAGTCGTCTCGTTCTCGGCCTTCATCGACTTCGCGGCCGCATCGACCTGATCCTGGGTCAGGAACCCGCGTTCGATCAGGATCTGGATTACATACTCGTCGTTGCTTGTCATCTGTTTGCGGACATTATACCGCAATCGGCGGAATATGGCAATACTACATGTTTCCCCTGACGGCGCGAATCTTCTTCATGGTCGCGTCGAACATCTCGGGCGTCTGGCTCTGCGCGCCGTCGCACCTCGCGTGCGGCGGATCGTTGTGGACCTCGATTATGAGCCCGTCCGCACCGATCGCGGCCGCCGCGACGGAAACCGGCTCGACGAGATACGCGTGCCCCGTCGCGTGCGACGGGTCGACGACGATCGGCAGGTGCGTGCGCCCGCGGAGGTAGGGCACCACGGCGAGGTCGAGAGTGTTGCGCATCGCCGTCTCGAACGTGCGTATGCCGCGCTCGCAGAGGATGACGTTCTCGTTGCCGCTCGCCATGACGTACTCTGCGCTCATGAGGAGCTCCTGCAGCGTCGCAGACATGCCGCGCTTCAGGAGGACGGGCTTCTTCGTGTACGAACCGACTTCCTTAAGAAGATTGAAGTTCTGCATGTTCCTCGCGCCGATCTGGATCACGTCGACGTCGTTGAAGAGCTCGATGTCCTTGAAATCCATAAGTTCGGTGACGATCGGGAGCCCAGTCTCGCGCTTCGCGGTGAAGAGCATGTCGAGACCGGCCTTGCCGAGTCCCTGGAATGCGTACGGGGATGTGCGCGGCTTGAACGCGCCGCCGCGGAGCATCGTCGCTCCAGCCGCCTTCACGGCCTTTGCGATGCCAACGATCTGATCCTCGGACTCAACGCTGCATGGTCCAGCGATCACGGAGAAATTCCCACCACCGACTTTTACGCCGGAGCAGTCTACGACGGTGTCCTCTGGGTGGAACTTGCGGTTCGCGGCCTTGAACGGCTCTTGGATGCGCTGGACAGATTCGACGCCGTCGAGCGCCTCGAGAATCCCAGGGTCGAGGTGGCTTACGTCGCCGACGCAGCCGACTATCGTCTGCAGTGAACCGCGGGAAACGTGCGGCTGAATGTTCTTTGACTCGAGAAGCGCAAGAAGCCCGTTGACCTGCGACTCAGCGGCGTCTTTCTTTAGTATGATTATCATTTGGAGCTGTCCTTTCCGACAGGGATGAAAGTTACCGACCATGCGGCGTCGCCGGATTCGTCCGCCGCGATGCGGAGCTGTAGCTGGACGAGGTTCGGGTCGGGATTTGATTTGGGAAGTTCTGGAACGAACGTCGACCATTCGCCTGCGCTCGCCTCAAGCCGCAGACGCTTGCCGTTCTTCTCGAGGACGACCGCCCTTCCGTCGATCTTCGGCTTCGCGTACGTGTTCATGCGCCAGACGAGAACGGTGCCGGGCTTGACGCCGCTGAACGCGTCGTGGATTACATAGCTCTTTCCGTCTTTGGCGAGGGATCCCGTCCGTTTCGCACTCGAAGCGGATGGATGAATCGCAGAGAGGTGGCAAATTGCGTCTCTCTTCCAGCAACGGCAGAAATTGAGCGCCGCGAAACCGCCGACGTTTGCCGTCTCGCCCTCGATCGTGACGAGATTGTGCCCCTGCGGACCGAGGCGGAAGTATTTCCAGCGCGGAGACTCGTTTGAAGAGTCCCAGAACTTCATCCCGTGCTCCGCCTCGCCGATTCCGTACGATTCGCCGCCAAGGTCCTCCGCCCAGCGCTCGCCGAGCGCGTCGAGGACGAACGAACCCTGGTCCGCGTGAGCATGGCTCGCCTGGGCCGTACCGCCCTTCATCGCAACCCAGATCGCGTCCGGATCGTCGCGGCTCGCCGTCTGGATCGTTACGGGAACAGAACTCCCCGACCACCACGAAAGCGGCGTTTTAGAAGCCGTAGACCCGGTCGGCACATCGACCATCCAGATAAGCGGTATAAAGCAGAACTCGCACGAATGGGGATTCCTGCCCATCGCCGGCGCGTGTGCGTAGTTCGCAAAGCCGACCGTCCGTTCCGTCGTCACAAGATCGGGACGGCCAAGCTCCCGCGCATACCACCAGAGAGGCGCGAGGAGGCCGCGCCCCCTCCCTGAGTCGGAATGGTTGAAGAGCTGCCCCGACGGGCCCATCATCAAATCGGGGAATTCGCCTGAGGCGAGGAATCCCGGTTCGCCTACAAGTCCGAAATCGGTGCCGAACGCGGATCTCAACGACTCGATCGCATACACCTGGTAGGTCGTCGCGAGGTCCCAGTATCCAACGCCCTCGGGGAACGCGCCAACCGGAGCGTACGCCTCGACCGGCTCGTGCAGGAAGCTGACGGCGTCGCCGATGTGGCGGCGCGCAAGCTCGGGTTCGCGCTCGGCGAGCGCGATTGACGCGGCGAGCATCCCGCAAAGGCACACCTGGCTCCAGTTGTTGCCGTTGTGGATCCAGAATGCGTTAGGGTCGGCCGCCTTGAGCGCCTTGTCGACCATTGCCTTCGCGAGCACATCGCGCATCTCGGGCGACCAGTCGTCGTAGAGCCAGTCGTAGGCGATCGCGAAATCAAAAGCGAAAAGTGCAGTGTCGATGAAGTGCGGAGGGTTCCAGTCTGGATACGCCGCGACGACGCGCAGCTCGCGTTCCAGCCGGTCGAGGTAGCGGCGGTCGCCCGAAATCTTGTACATCTGCGCGAGGCCGAACGTGCGCGCGGTGCAGTGCTGAGACCAAAGCCGGCGTCCATCTAGCCTGTATTCGACAGGCGGCTCGTCAAGCAACTTGTCGGAAAACACCTTCATGTGGCGGACTGCCGCCGCAAGGAGTTCGTTCGTCGCGGTCGCACCCTTGATCCGCGCAAAAACGTCGTCGCCAGACTTGAGCATCAACCGGGGATGCGCCTTCCTCCCAAGCGCGGCGATTGCATCGGCGTCTGGCGGCGTAGGATTCTTCGCGTGGCGGGCACGGAAGCGGACCTGCGCCATGCTGTCGTCGACGAAGCCCGGCTTCACGATGAACTTGAAATGGTTCAGACCGTCCCCATGCGGCTTTTCGGGCGCAAAGTAGCTTCCCGACACGAACGGCTCGGGATGGATCGAATAGCGATCCTTGCCCTTGCGCAGATACGCGCCGAACCAGTGGACGTCGGCCGGCCAGTCCGTCGCGAAACTTATCTCACCGCTTTTCTTCGCCTCGTCAACGGCAAGCGACGCTGAACAGACCACGTCGACGCCGTTCGTGAGCGCAGCACCGCCGAGAAAGATCGTGCTGATGGCTGCTAAGAAGCTCATTTGCAGATCTCGGCGAGATGCGTGACAGTGAACGCGGCCTTGAACGCCTCGGGGGTCGTCGCCTTGTCGGCGGGCTCAAACGTGAAGACGCGCTTCACGCCCGGAACGAGCGTCACCGCGTTGTCGTCGAATTCGCCGCGGATGCCCTTAACGTTCATCCACACCCAGAACGCGGGCTTGTCCGTCGTGAGCGTCACCTTGAAGCCGTCGATCTCGGCATTGACGTTCGCCTTGGGAAGCTCGACGTCATTGTACGCCGCGCGCACCGGGAAGTTGACGGAATCCGCAAAGCGAAGCTCGATAACCCAGTTCTTCTGCAACTCAATCTTTTCGAGTGTTACGGCGGAGCATGCGGGCACCGTAACCTCGCCGCAGGTCTCAGACATAATCTTCTTCGTGCCGTCGAATGAATGACGCACGGCGACGACCTTGCCTGAAACCGGCTTGTCAGTATCGTTGATCAGCTTGACCGTTCCGTCGGGCGCGAGCGTGACGTGCACGGGCTCGAAGAAGCGCTTGGCGAGATACTGGAGCGGCTTCCACTTTCCGCCGTACTCGATCGAGCTCCACGACGCAACTGGCCAGTTGTCGTTCAGCTGCCAGAAGAGCGTGCCCATGCAGCGCGGCTGCTCGCCGCGCCAGGCGTCGACGGCAGTCTGTATCGCCATCGCCTGCTGGAACTGCGAGAGGAGGAGTTCCGAGGGGACGTCCTTTGGCTCGCGGAAATAGCGCGCGAAAGTCTTGCGGATACGCTCGTTGCCGCCGGGGTTCTTCTGGTGCCATTCGAAGTCGGGGCCGCGCGCTAGGATCTGCTCCTTCGACGCGAACGTCTCGGCGATCTCCATCGAGGGGAACGACTGGAAGCCGAACTCGGAGCAGAACCGCGGATGGTATTCGTAGTACTTCGCGAAAGGCTGGTTCTCGTGCCAGACGTCCCAGTTGTGCATGTCGCCCTTCGAGTCCTCCTTCCATCCGTCGCCGAAGTCCCCCGGACCACAGCACGGGGAGGACGGCCAGTAGGTACGCTGCGGGTCGTACTTCGCGACAAGGTCGCCCTGGAGCTTCGAGCGCTTGATCCATTCGCCGCGGTAGAAGTCGGGATCTTTCCGCGACTCTTCGAACCATTTGATCGCGCCAAGGCACTCGTTGTCGCCGCACCACATCGCGATTGAGGCGTGGTCGCGAAGGCGCTTGAGCTGATGAGTCACCTCGTCCCTGATCTCGCCGAGAAACGCGTCGTCGCCCGGATAGACCGCACACGAGCACATCATGTCGTGCCAGATAAGGATGCCCTTCTCGTCGCAGAGGTCGTAGAAGCAGTCCTTCTCGTACTGTCCGCCGCCCCAGACGCGGATCATGTTCATGTGCGCCTTGCGCGCGCTCTCGATGAGCTGCGCGTAGCGCTCGGGCGTCTGCTCGTTCTCGTAGGCCGAGCAGGGAATCCAGTTCGCGCCCTTCATGAAGAGGCGGCGACCGTTGACGCGGAAGACGAGCGAAAGCTCATCCTTGCCGTTGTTCACCGTCTTCTCGTTCAGCACCTCGACCTTGCGGAGGCCGATCCTGCGGACGATTTTTTCGCCGGCCGCCTCGAACTCGGCAGTGTAGAACTTCTGCTCTCCCGCGCCGTTCGGCCACCAGAGCGGCGGATTGTCGATCTCGAACTTTTTCTCGACCTTCGTGCCGTCCGAAAGCTCCGCCGTCATCGTGAGCGTGCAGTGCCTGAAGTCGGCGCTAAACTCCTGTGTCGAATATACGTACTCGACGCGCGGCCCGTCCGTCGCGATGAGCTTCGTCGTTCCGCAGAAGCCGATGATCTGCACGGCGGGACCCCAGTCCCATCCGGCGTGGCACGCGGCCTTGCGGACGAACGCCTGGTTCTTCGCCCACATGATGTTCGACATCGGGAATGCGCGACCCTTCGCCTCGCGGCGCTTGTCGGCCTCGTTCTCGGGGCTCCTGAATTTGCCTTCGATCGTGTTCTTGCCTTCCTTCAGGAACGGCTTCACGTCAAAGGTGTAGCGCTGGAAGCGGTCCGTCGTTTCGCCGACCTTCTGTCCGTTCACGAAAACAGTGCAGAAGCAGTCGCAGTCTTCGAGGCGGAGGACAATCTCCTTCTTCGCAAGGAAGTCCTTTGAAACCTCGAACTCGCGAGAGATGTTCCAGTCGCTCTTCCCGACCCACTGCATGTCCTTCTCGTTCTGGCCCCAGAACGCGTCCTTCATAAGGCCCGCCTTCAGAAGCGCCGTATGGACGCCTCCAGGCACGGCAATCGGGCAGGAGACTTTTGCGTCGTCCTGCTTGGCGAGTTTCCATGTTCCGGCGAGATCGAGCTCGGCGGAGAAGGCGACGGACGAAACGACCGCCGCAATGAAAGAGAATAGTATGCGTTTCATGGGTGATATTATCTCATTTCCTCCCGCAAAACGCAATCACCAATGGCAAATTTGCCATTCGGCCAGATTGCCTTGCGTCAGGAATCTTCGCGTCCCCTGGCGGCGGCGCGGACGGCGAAGGCGACGAGGATGACAGCGAGCGTCAGCAGGAATCCCGTTGCACCGCCCTTCACCCAGTCGGTTCTCTCGCCGGCAAAGCTCTTCCAGAGAAGAGTTCCAAGCGCAATGGACGAAACGCCCATCATGAAGACCATCGGTACAGCCGTCATCCAGCAGGGCTTCTTATTCTTCACGAACCAAAGCGTCGCCGCAAGGAGCGTGAGCGCCGCGAGGAGCTGGTTCGCGGAGGCGAAGATAGTCCAGAGCTGCTTCGATGTCTCAGTCGCGCCAAGGAGAAGCCCCGCCGCGAGAAGGACGACGATCAGCGTTCCGAAATACATGTTGTACGCAACGCCCTTCGCCTTGCTCTTCCCTGGAATCGAACTGACGAGCTCCTGCCAGCTGAAGCGCGCGAGGCGCGTGCCGGCGTCGACCGTCGTCATCAGGAACGCGGAAACGGAAAGGAGCATGAACGACTCGGCTATGCGCTTCCCAGTCTCGGCCGAGAGCCCTATCATCGTGAAAAACTTGACGCAGAAGCCCGCTATCGTGGAGGCGAACATCTGGACGGGCTCCATGCCCTGTATCGCAGTGACGTAGTCCTTCTGTGACGCATACGTTCCCGCGACGCCGATGAGCGCGATTGTAGCGAGAACGCCTTCGAGGAGCATGCCGCCGTAGGCAATCGGACGGATGCCGCGCTCGTTGTCGAGCTGCTTTGCGCTCGTGCCGGACGCGACAAGCGCATGGAAGCCGGAGCACGCGCCGCAGGCGACAGTGACGAAGAGGAACGGGAAGAGGAGATCGGTCGCGCCGCTCCTGCCGACGGCGGAAAAGCCCGCGAACGCGTCGGTCGTAAGCATCGGATGCGCGACGAAGACGCCGATGAAACCGAGGCCCATCATCGCGTAGAGGAGATAGGCGTTCAGGTAGTCGCGCGGCTGGAGGAGAATCCAGACGGGGCAAGTCGACGCGAAGAAGCAGTAGACGAGGAGCACGATCGTCCAGATCATGCGGACCGACTCTGGCTCAAAACCCCACTTGGTGAGGTCGAGCGGATAGAGGTTGCCGATCCACACGAATGCGAACATTAGCGGCACGAAGAAGAGCGAAGTCCAGAGGACCGACATCTTCCACTTGTTCACGCAGAGCCCGAAGAGTATCGCCTCGCCGATGAAGAGAAGCGAGGCAGTCGCAATCGCGGGGTCCGCGACGAACGTGCCGGCGATCTGGCGCGTGAACTCCGAGACGACGAGGACAAGCGCCGACCAGCTGAAGAGCAGGAAGAGCATCTTGCCGGGCCTGCCGAGAATCGTCCCGATGACGGAGCCGATCGACTCGCCGCCATGCCTCACAGAGAGGAAGAGCGAAATCATGTCGTGCGCCGCGCCTATGAAAATGCAGCCGAGGACGATCCACAAGACGACGGAAGCCCAGCCGAACTCCGCGGCAAGGACAGGACCGACAATTGGCCCTGCGCCAGCTATCGCGGCGAAGTGGTGGCCGAAGAGAACCGTCGGGTGGGCGGGAATGAAGTCGACGTCGTCTTTCCTCGTGTGAGCGGGAGTCGGGATCGACGGATCAACCCCGAGCTTGCGCTCTATCAGTTTCGCGTAGATGAAGTATCCTGCGAGAAACGCAGCCGACGCGACGAACAGAAGTACAGCACCGTTCATTTTACAGCCCCCTTGTTGCGAATGCGTAGGCGTTGCGGAACATCTTCATCCAAGGGCCTGCCACCTTGAACGAACCGTCGTTGTAGCTAAGCTGGCACGCGCGGAAGGCGCGCTCGGGGTGCGGCATCATGATCGTCGCGCGGCCGTCGGCGCTCGTGAACGCCGTCTGCCCGCCGTAGGAGCCGTTCGGGTTGTACGGATAGCGCATCGTCGCCTGGCCGCGGCCGTCGACGAAGTGGGCGGCGCAGATCGACGGCGTGAAGCCGTCTGTCCACACGCGTCCCTCGCCGTGGGCGACGGGAATCGGAAGACGCGAACCTGCCATCCCGCGGAAGAAGATCGAAGGCGACGGCTCTATCTCGATCGTGGCGAGACGCGCCTCGAACTGCTCGGAGACGTTCTTGACGAACCTCGGCCACCCTTCCGCCCCTGGGATCAGGTCCTTGAGCTGCGAAAGCATCTGACAGCCGTTGCAAACGCCAAGCGAGAAAGTGTCGGGACGGTGGAAGAACGTCTTGAACATCTCGCGAAGACGATCGTTGTAGAGGATCGAACGCGCCCACCCGGAACCCGCGCCGAGAACATCGCCGTAGGAGAAGCCACCGCACGCGACGAGGCCCTTGAAGTCGGCGAGGTCGACCTTCCCGGCGATCAGATCGCTCATGTGGACGTCGACGCAGTCGAAACCGGCGAGCGCGAACGCCGCCGCCATTTCGATATGGCCGTTGACGCCCTGCTCGCGAAGTATCGCCATCTTTGGTGCAAGACCTTTCTGACTGCAGGTGTCTTCTGACCCTTTATCTGGATCGAAGGTGAGCTTGTAGGTCAACCCGGGATCCGTCTCGTCGAGGCCGTTGTCGTATTCCTCGCGGGCCGACACGGGATTGTCGCGGAGGGCCTGCATCCTGTACGTCGTCTCGCTCCACGCGCGGCGGATGAGCGTCAAGTCGGTCTTGAGCGCAAGACGCTCGCCGACAAACACCTCGAAAGTGCGAGAGGCGCGCGTGACCGCGCCTGCAACCGACGCCGGCACGCGGGCCGCCTTGAACACGGCGAGAACGTCAGCGACGTTCTTTTCGGCAACCTGCAAGACCGCGCCGGGCTGCTCGTTGAAAAGCTGCTCGAGCGCATCGCCGCCTGGGAGCTTCGCGATTATGCCGCGGCCGCCGGTTATCGCCATTTCCGCGAGCGTAACCGCGATGCCGCCGTCAGAGCGGTCGTGGTAGGCAAGCGCCTTCTTCGCCTTGACGATCTTCTGCATGGCGTTGAAGAAACGCCTGAGGAGGAGCGGGTCTGCGTCTGCGTGGGTGTTGCCGAGCTGCCCGTAGACCTGTGCGAGCGCAGTCGCGCCAAGAGGATAGTCGCCCTTCGAAAGATCGACGTAGACAAGGAACGTCGACTGCCCTTCGGGATCGGGCTTGAGATCGGGCGTAAGCGTGAGGCGCACGTCCTTCACCGGCGCGAAGGAGCTCACGACGAGCGAAAGCGGCGCGACCTGCTTTCTCGGCGTGCCGTCGGGATCGTTCCAGACGGTGTGCATCGAGCAGGAGTCCTTGCCGACGGGAATCGACACACCCATCTTCGGGCAGAAGTTGAGCCCCACTTCCTTGACGGTATCGTAGAGGATCGCATCTTCGCCCGGCTCTCCGCAGGGAGCCATCCAGTTAGCGGAAAGTCGAATCTGCGAAATGTCGCCTACATCGGCGGCGGCGAGGTTCGTAATCGCCTCGGCAATCGCCATACGGCCGGAAGCCGGGCCGTCGAGAAGCGCAATGGGCGAGCGCTCGCCAGTCGCCATCGACTGGCCTTCGTAGGTCTTGTAGCCCATCGTCGTGACGGCGCAGTCGGCGGCGGGGAGCTGGTAGCGGCCGACCATCTGGTCGCGCGCAACGCGGCCGGTGACCGTGCGGTCGGTGATCGTGATTAGGAACGTCTTGTCCGCGACGGCAGGGAGATGGAGGACGCGCTTGAAGGCGTCAAACGGCTTCACGCCCTCGAAGTTCGTGCCGGCATGCTTCTTGGCAACGCGCTTCACCTTGCGGACCATGCGCGGGGGCTTGCCGAGCAGGACCTTGATGTCCATGTCGATCGGAGAGTCGCCGAAATGCGAGTCCTCAAGCACGAGCTGTCCGTCGCCAGTCGCGACGCCGATGAACGCGACAGGGCAGCGCTCGCGGCGGCAGAGTTCCTCGAAGAAGAACCGCGCCTCGGGCCTGAGCGCGAGAACGTAGCGCTCCTGGGCCTCGCAACACCAGATCTCCATCGGGTTCATCGACATCTCTTCGTTGTGGACCTCGCTGGTCCAATTGGCGCGGGGGCTCTCATAGGTGAAAT
>CACYNF010000100.1 GCA_902775595.1 uncultured bacterium
CGACGATGTCGAACCCGCCCGCCGCGAGCATGTCGTCCACGCTTTCCCATATCTTTACGGACTTCGGAATGGAGATGTCGTTGGCAACGCCCTTTATGTTGCCGCCCGCCTTCGCCTTGATCTGCGCGAGATTCGAGTCGCAGACGGCGACGACCTTCGCGCCGGGGCACTTCTTCCACGCACCATAGTGCGTCTTGCCCATGAAGCCAAAACCTACGATTGCCACCTTCTTCATGTCAGAACCCCCTTTCATGCAGATCCATCACTGCGCGGGCTATGTCGCCCGGCCTGTCGTTCCCCGCCTCGCGCTCGACCGCGAGGCAGCCATCATATCCGATCTCCTTCAATGCGGCGATGAACGCATCCGCGTTGACCTCGCCTTTTGTCCACTCGACTTCTTCGCCCCAGGTTCCGGGAATCTTCGTGTAGTTTGCATCCTTGATGTGGATGTGGCGAATCCACGGCGCAAGCGTCTTCACGGCCTTGACGGGATCGCCCTTGCCGTATAGGATCATGTTCGCGGGATCGAAGTTCACGTACACGCCGGGGAGGTTTGCGAGCATCTCCGCAAGGTCCTCCGCCGTCTCCTGCCCGGTCTCGAGCGTCAGCCCGATGCCGACGTCCGCGCAGATGTCGCGGACGTACTTCAGGCGGTCTGTGAGCTTTCGGTGACCAGTCTTGTCGGCGGGATTGATGTATCCGGCGTGGAGCATCATGTAAGGCGACTTCCATTCCGCCGTCAGCTTCGCCACGTCCGCGATGATCTTCCGGTTTTCCTCCCAGTGCTCGTCTGGGACAAGCCCGCCTGTCGCGCGAATCGACTCGAGCGTGGAGTAGTCGTCATAGCGGGAATTGTGGAGTGTGGAGGATATCTTCCACCGCCCCGAGGCGAGGTATTCCTCGATGTCGGCGCGCTGCTTTTCGAGCGAATCGACGCCGCCGGTACCTGCGATGTTCTCCGTCTCGCCCGCCGTACCCGGCACAATCGCCAACGGATCGACGAACGGGTTGAGCGCTAGGTGGACGTTCTTCACGTCGCACTTCGTCATCTCCTCTGCCACGCGCTCCGCGCTCAGTCGGTAGCTCCAACTGCAGACTGCTATTTCCATCACCGCGTCCCTTTCATTCCGCCGACTTTCCGCGCCTTGCCTCGGACAGCCAGGCTTTCAGCAGGGCGACCTGCCTTACCGTGTCGTTGTACGTGTCGCCGACCGGGTTCTCAAGCGTGTACCAGCCGTTGTAGTCCGTAGCAGCAACCGCCTTCACGATTTTCTCATTTGGAACGGCGCCAAGACCTAGCGTCACATACTCGCGATTGTCTGTCGCCGACTGGTCTTTCAGGTGAACATGCCCGATTCTTCCCTTGGCGAAATCCATCATCTCCAGAATGTCCTCGCCGCGTCCCGCGTAGTAGAGATTCCCCGAATCGAGCGCGAACCGCAGATCGGGAATCTCGTCCAGAAAGCGCTTGAGGTACTTTGCGTACGAGCAGCAGTTCGCCGTTCCACCGAAGTCCTCGACCGTGATCGTGACGCCGCGCTTCTTCGCTTCCGCGACGAACTCCTTCATGTGCGCAAGAATCCTCTCGAACTCGTCGGAATTGTCCTTCCCGTCGGTGAAACCTGGAGGCACGACCATGATGCGCGGCACGCCAAGTTCCGCAGCGCGCGCCAGACACGCCGCCTCTGGAGAAAGCGCTTCCGCGCCTTTCTTGCGATTGAACCAATCCGGGAAATAGTAGAAGTTTATGGGCTTCAGCCTGGTCGCGGCAAGTTCGTCGAGATCCGGTTCTGCAGGTCCAGCGTCGAATCCCCTGACGCCGATGTCGTAGAGCATGTCCGCCGCAGCAGACTTAGAGATTCCGCGCTGCCTGGCAATGTTGCGGATGAAGCTGGCGAACACCGATATCCTAGGCTCGCCGAAGTCAACCCTCGATCCCGCCGTCGCCCGGGCGTACATCTTCCGCCAGGATGCGGCGTCGCATCCGCCGCCGCAGTAGAACGCCGAACCGCGCGCCCGCGCCTTGTCCAGCGAACCAATGGAGAAGAAGAGCTTGCCGGCCTTCCTGGTCCGCGCCGCGACGTCGTCCACCAGCCTCTGAACTTCGTCACCAGCCTGCAGACCCAGCGCGCCCATTGAGCATGCTAGATCAGACGGTCCCACCATGATTGCATCCACATCCTTCAATGCGAGTATCCGGTCCAGATCGGCTATGCCGGACAGATCCTCCAGCTCAATGATTATGATTGGCCATGTTTCGCAGCGCTTGAGATAGTCACGCAACGATAGTTTGCCGTAGCCCGACTGACGGTCTATGCAGACGCCGCGCTTTCCGCCGGCCTGCGGGTACCGGCAGGCCTCAACAGACTTGACCGCAGCGGCATAGCTGGATACCTGCGGGAAGATGACGCCATCTATGCCAATGTCAAGGATAGGTTTTACATGGTTGAAGTCTTCGCTGCGAACGCGCACTAGCGACGCGCAGCCGGACCCCTCCAGCGCCATCTGCATAGCAAGAACGTCCTTCACGGTCATCGGACGGTGTTCCATGTCAATCCAGACGAAATCGAGGCCGGCGAAGCCCGCCATCTCGCAGAGCTGCGGATCGAGCGAGCCGATGTATCCGCCGACGGACATCTCCCCGGCGGCGATCTTCTCGAACATGCGGTTCGGCGAATACGCATACTTAAGCGTATTGCGAGCCTTCTCGCGAACGTTCGCGTATGTCCCGGGCTCATAGTCCCTAGCGACGCCGCCTGCCATTGCCGCTGCGGCAATGCCAATGCAAAAGAATATCATGATTCTTTTCATGTCTGCTATTTCCTTTCTCTTGAAAATGTATGCCGCTCCTTCAAACCTTCCAAGTCAATCTCGCTGCAGTCGTCCAGGCAGACTGCCGGTCGTGCATCCTGGACGACCGTCCTTACGGTTACGTTGTCGAACTTCACTCTGTCAACGTGCCGCAGGAAGAACGCATACGCCGGCATGATGTGATTCCTGAACATCCACGGTCCCGGAAAACCTGTATCGTTCTCTACAACCGGATCAACCGGAATCTTCTCGCCGCCTGGAAAGGTTATGTCGATATCCCTCAACGTAAAACGTTCGGGACGAAGCCCAGCGACTCCTGTAATCTGACAGGCAACAGTGCTGTCGCAGCTGCCCTTGAAATCCTCAATCAGAACATTTCGCATATAGACTGGCTGCCCGTCGGCGTTCTCGTGTCGGCGTCCAAGCCTAAAACAGATCGGTACCCGAACACCCTCGAACCTGACATTGCGGACTGTGAGATTTTCAAGCCGCCCGCCGTCAACGACGGCAAAATTCAGCGCTGTATTCGCCGTCAGCCTGTTTGTCACGCCGGGGATGTAGTCAAACCAGCGGAAACGCCAGTCCTTTGCGGGTCGTTCGATGCGGCAGTTCTCCATAAGGACGTCGCGAACCGTGCCATAGCTTCCCGACCCGGCCTTCAGTGCATTGCAGCAGCTAGCCAGGCGGCAATTCCTGACGACTATGTTTGTCACAGGAAAAGCCACATCGCTTTCCGTCTTGATGACAAGGGCATCGTCGTCAGCATCGAAATCGGAATCCTCAATCAAGACATTTGATGATTCGATGTCGATTCCGTCGTTTGTCTTGTTGCTGTGGTTGATGCACCGCACACGGCGCACGACTACACCGTCGTTGTTGCGGAGATGGCAACCCCAGGCTCCGGAGCGGGTGTAGAAAAAGTCCTCAAGACGTATGTTCCTGCATCGCGAGAAGCGCATCAACACAGGCAAATCCTGAGGCTGCGATGCGCCTTCCAGCGGGATGCTCTCGTTAAAGGCGTAGCCGCGACCGTCCAACTTGCCCTTGCCTTCGACAGCAATGTTCTCGGCGCGGTCGGCGAAGAGGAACACGCGTTCGCCGCGAGCGGCGGCATATTCTGAAATATTCGTCGAAGCGTACAGTTCGGCGTCTTCCGAAAGGTGAAGCGTGACACCGCTCTTTAGGACAATCGGAGCGGACTCCCATTCACCAGACGGCACGACGACCCTTCCGCCGCCATTCGCCGCAGCCGCATCTATCTGACTCTGAAGGTCGATGCGAGTTGGCGTCTTGAAGAATACCTCCGCCCGCGCGGTGCCCTTCGGCAAATCGAGCGACAGCACGTCATCCTTCAGGTTCCAGGACGTCACTCCGGTCACAAAGGCGATAGGACGGCACTTCGGCCAGTACCTGGAAAGGTCGATTCGGACCCGACAAGGCCCAGCGTCGCGATACGTCTCGACCGTCCAGTACCAGTCGTCCTCATGCACGAATCGCGCAACGCCGTCCGTCGTCACACCGCCGACGGTGTAGGCATCGCCGCCGCGCGCATCGGCGAAGACTGCAGTCGGGCTCGTCGCGAAGGCGCGGCGTCTGCCGTCCTGGAGGACGATGCCAGCCTCAAGATCTGCGTTGCGGGCGTAGAAGCCATCCTTAGGCAACATCTGCCCGGCGACAGTCCACACGTCCTCGCCACGATTGACCCACACGTCCGTACCTCCGCGGAAGAATGAGTGCTGCCGCAGCTTGTCCTCGACGGTCTCGAAACGCTCGAAGACCGCCAGATTCTCCTCTTCGCAGATTTCGGAAAGGAGTCCGCAAACCGCAAGCGTCGCTGGCGAATCGGACGGCGCCAGCGGAATACGTCCGCCGATGACCGCCGCGCAGCAATACCCGTCGCTGCCGTAGTCGGGGCTGGCGGCGACCTTCGCCATCTTCCGGTGAACGGCCTTGTCGTGGCGCGGATCAAGGTCCTTCACGGACGGCAGCGTCATCAGACAGACGTCCGTCTTGCCGAGTTCCGCCTCCTGCCACGAGGAGGTCACCGCCCCGCCAAAGTCCTCCGCGCTCCGCGGCGGACGGGCGAAGAGCGAGCCGCGACCGTCCCTCGGCCATCCAGGCTGGCCGATCAGCGACATCACCTTCTTGCGGTTGGCAAGGAGCTTGCTAATCGGCACCGGATCAAACTTACAGTCCCTGGTCACGAAGTCTCCGGCCTGGCCGGCCGCGACAACGGTCTTCCGGCAATCCGTCACCATGCAGTCGACGAGATGCAGGCTTCCGCCCGCCGTCTGGACGCCGACATCGACTTCCGCGATCTGACAGCTCATCGCGCAGACACGCGTGTTCTCGCCGACAAAGAGACCCTCACCCTCGCCACCCTCGACCCGGACATCCTTCAGGTACGCCTGCGTGCAGAGCATCGGATTAGTCGACTCGAACCCGAAGCTCTTGAGTGCGTTCGTCTTGATGCGGATCTGTCCGCCGGCGTTGTCGCGGACGGTCACGTCGTGCAGAATGCGCATCCCGCCGTAAAGGTCGACGCCGCACAGGCGGTTCTGCTCAATCAGACCTCCGAAGAAGAACGTCTGCGAAGCTCCGATGTCCTGAATTCCGAAGTCGTTGTGGTGGGAATGCAGGTTGTACACGCTAGCCTGCACGTCCTCGTGAACGGAGAATCCGTCGTCGCCATTGTACCGCGCCGTGATGTTACGGAATATGAGCCCATGGCACGAACCATGCACGTTGAAGCCGTCGTTCGGGAAGCATTCGCACGTCAGGTCCTCGATGGTGATGTAGTCACTGGTGAGGACCATCACGCCCGAATTGTCGACGGCACCGCCCATCCGGTAGCCGCGCAGGTCGTAATCGGACGGGCGACGCCCCGCCTCCGTTCGGAACCACACGCCCTCCGTCTTCCAGATCGCCTGAAGCGGCTTGAGTTTTGTCTCATCCACGTCCTTGTAGTTTTTGCAGACGACGGAGATCATCCGGTCCTCTCCAAGAAACACGCGCGGACGAAGCGCGCCCCAACATCCATTGCAGGCCAAGAAGAAGAGCCCCTCGCCCTTGTCGACCCAGCCGTCCTTCGGGAATGCGCTGAGACCCGTCAGCACCGCCCCGCCGCCCTTCACGATAATCGGCTCCGCCGCCGTTCCGCTCCGCATCAGCTTTAGCGTCTCGTTGTACTTCCGTCCGGGCACCACGTGCAATACGTCGCCCGCCCGCAGCTTCGCCGACGCCGCCGCCAGCGTCGCCACCGCGCGGTCCGGCGCACGTCCGTCGTTCGCATCGCATCCAGTCTTGTTGTCGACGTAATAGTCCGTCGCCATCGCCGCCATCGGCACCAAAGCCATCAACAGACACTTCTTCATTCTCGGATCCATAATCCTTGTTTCCCCTTATTGTCCAATGTCCTTCAAGAGACAAGCCTTCACATCGCGAAACGTCGCCAGCTCGTCGGGTGACTGTCCCTCGGCGTTCAAGAGTACCACCAGCGTTGCCGCGTCCGCGGGCGCTCGCGCGAAGGCGAAGCCACGTCGCCAGCCAGTCGGATCGTCGCCGTCAAAGGCCCCGTATTCCGACTTCGTCCAGACGGAACCTTCCATGATGGTCTTCGACCCCATCGGCTCTCCCGCGGCATTCTTCGTCTTGAGATGCAGCTCCACGCCGTCGATCAGCAGCTTAGCGAATTCGTCCGCCGCACCGATCAGCTGGCGCACCGTCAGCTGCCGGAACTCCCAGCCGAACGCCAGGTTCATCTTGCCGTCTGCCGCAGCCCACGTTCCATGCGCAGCGGCAATCCAGACAAGCACCAAGATCATGCGCCTCACGGCACCATCCCCGACTTTCACTTTATCTGTCCTTTCCAATTCAAACCGAATCCAAACTCATAGGTCGCCCCTTGGTCGTCAACGTAAGGATCAAGGTCGAATGGGGTGTCCTCCGCGTTGCGCTCGACAGTTTCCATGTTCTTCGGCAATGTAATCGGAAGACGCCCCATGGGAGCATGTCTGCCTGCAACGATCTCCAAAACCGCCTGCGCAGAGGCATCGAAAGTTATTAGCAATGCATCAGCAAGCGGCTCGATCTCCGAAGGCACGAAAGGCCGTTCAGCATTGACGCAAACAACGACCGGCTTTTCGCCCATCTGTCTGCGCACCGAAACCACCAAGTCCAGATCGCCAGCATTGAGTGGCGTAATGGACTTGCCAAGATATGTGCGGTTGGTGAACGTTTCGAACGGATCGCCGCCGGCCAGGCTCGTCGCGCGGGCGCACGTTGCCGTATATGCCGAATACTGCAACGATATTGGATAGTAGCCGTTCCCACGTCCCGACCTTGCCTCGTCAATGTCATACCCGAAATAGCTGACCGGAGAATCGATGAACACAATTGCCGCGTCCGCCTCGTCTGCGGACATGACCCGTTTCACATACTTTTCCGCGACCGTGTTTCGCACGGGGTCATACATCTTCCCATTTGTCGCGCCCATGCCCCACCATCTCGCAAAACTACGTTTGAGACGCTGAGGAATCCACACCTTTTGGCAATGCGTCAGCGGCAACACGTTTTTGTTCTTAAGCATGACCACGCTCTTTACCTGGGCCTCGAAGCCCGCCTTCATATAGGCGGCATTCCCGACGACGGCGATAGATTCGTCCTCGTCAAGATATGGATTCTCGAAAAGCCCGACACGAAAGATGTTGAGCAAGAGCCGTCTGGCCGACAGGCGAAACCGTGCCTCGGCACGCTCTCGACCATATTTCACTACGGCAAGTTCGAAGGCCTCCGCCAACGGTTTCGCCTCGTTGTTGCCGCCGAACTGGTCAATGCCTGCCTCGAGGGCCTTCAGATGCCGCTCGGCCGGCGTCAGATTCTCTACGCCCCAAGGTTTTCCACCGGTGATTCCCGTATGAATTTCATCGTGTGTGACTTGCCAGTCAGTGCAGACAACTCCGTCGTATCCAGCGTCTCGACGCAGCATTTCATCTATGATTCGCCTTGAAAAGGCGTTTCCCACCTCCTCGCCCGGGATGCCTCGCCCGAATGAAATCGTGTAATACGGCATTACAGCAGAGGCGCGATGCGTTCCACCCGTCAGCGCGAACGCACCTTCCAGAAACGGCCTGAGCGCATCTTTCATGTTCCCATTTGGATACACTGCGTACTTGCCATATCCGCAATGCGCATCACGTCCCGCTTCACCTCCGCCACCGCCAGGCCAGTGCTTTACCATAGTATTGACGCTTTTGCGCCCCCATCCGTCCGCCGAACCAGAAGTAGTCTGGAATCCATCGCAATACGCCCTCGTCATTGCTGCAGCAAGATCCGGGGACTCGCCGAACGTCCCGAAATATCGAAACCAGCGGGGCTCAGTTCCCAAATCGGCCTGAGGCGAAAGACAGGTGGTAAGTCCTAGGTGCCGGTATTCGTCCGCAGCTATGCGCCCAAACTGCTCCATCAGACCAACGTCAAACGTGGCCGCCATGCCAAGCATCCCCGGCCATTGCGAGATGGCACCACCTCCTGCATCGAACTCGGCGTCTCCCCGGCACGTATGGCGTGGATCGGAGGAATTGTTTGCCGGAATGCCGAATCCGATTCCCTCGCACAGCGCCTGCACTCGATTTGACCAGCGAACCGCAGTGAGCGCGTCCTTTACCTTCTTGACTAAAACATGCCGTACGCGATCTTCTTCCAGGAACTTGATCTGGTCATTCGTCAACTCATCGTTCTTCTCAATGTACACGGCACGGCTGTAGAGCATGAGCCCGAAGATGTCCGCCAGATCGAGTCGTGAAGCCAAGTCCGACGCGCGTGCCTCCGACGACAGACGCCAGTCTTCGTATGGCTCCAGAATGCCGTTTCGATTTGCATCGCGAAACACACATCCGCCCGCACGCACTATGCGCGTCGGACTGGAGACGCCGATTGCAGGGCCGTTCGTGTTCGCAAAGGTCATGGCAACCGATACTGCTAGAATGGCATACGACATCATCTTGCCTCACCCTCGAGTTTTTCCAGATTCACACGGACAAGTTGCACGTCCCCAGCTTCCACGCGAACGGACTTCCCTGGCAGGTCAATGTCTTGAGGACGTTCCGTGAGGTTGCCTATCACTGCCAACGCCTCGTTGTCTCGACGGTACGACGAAAGCAACACACCGTCCGGCACTCGTCCCAGCCGCCCGTCGTCTTCCCAGAACGGAACAAAGCAGCAATCCGGCTCCCATATCCGAAACTCGCAGATCGGAGAAAGCAGTCGTATGCGCTCGGCAATGTCCACGGCAGCGCCGGAGCGCACCCACATTGACAGTCCGCACGGCAGAAGAATCGCGTGTTGGTTTCTCGTAAGTCTGCGAAACTTCCCGCCAGCCCCTTTCCATTCCGATTCCGGCGTGGTCTTGCGTTTGATTCCGTCCAGCACGATGCCTTCACACCCGACCTGTGTGCCAAGCGACTCTGCTCTTACGTAGTCAATGGGGAATCGATTCTGGAAAAGCTCTTCACCATAGTGATCTTCCCACGTCAGCAAACTTGTCGCGAAAGCGAAAGACGGCACAAGCAGCGCATTTGTCATGTGTATCTGCAGAAGGCGATGTTCCTGCCCGAATTGATGCTGCATGACCGCGGCCCGCTTCACAAGCTCGCGCATTTCAAGTATGCCAAAACTTCCGCCTGACGTGTCGGGATTGCGACACGGCATAAGAAACATGTCGTCGAAATACAGCCCTCTCAAGCCGAGTTCGGTCCACTGTCTGCACCGCCAGAGGACATAATCAATCGAACTTGGCACAAGAAACGTGCGTACAGCGCCTTCGTACCCAGTCGAACGGGACACCCACTCACTCGCGTAGTACCGCGCAGCCTCGTCTTTCTCCCATGTCAACGTAGGGTCTGAGTACTTGAACGTCGTGCAGTCGGGCTTTGAGCACGCTTTACCCATCGCCTCCGTAAAAAGGGACCAGTTACCGTCTTTCGGAACGCGAGCCCAATGGTTTTCAAAACCGCTCTCTCGCCATCCTATTCCAATGCGCGCAATCATTCCACACGGTCGTGTCGCATTCGACGTCTGATATTC
>CACYNF010000101.1 GCA_902775595.1 uncultured bacterium
GAGGTAGAGCCGCGACGCACGCTCGCCGCCGTACTTCTCGTCGCCGATCACTGGATGCCCGGCCTCGGAAAAATGGACGCGTATCTGGTTCTTCCGTCCGGTCTTGAGCTTCACCTCGACGAGAGTAGTGCCGTCGGTTGTGGAAAGCCGCCGCCATTCGGTCCGGGCAAGCCTGGGGGTCTTTGCGCCGCGCGGCGCACGGCGCGCGTCAGGCGCCGCGACGGAGCGAACCCTGTAGCCGTCGGCGTCTTCGAGGAGATGGGACTCGAAAGCTCCGCTCTCCTCTTCAAGCAATCCCGCGACGCGGGCGCGATATGTCTTCTCGGTGAGGTTCGCCCAGTCGGCGCGGAACTTCTCCGCGACCTCCTCGGACTTCGCAAACATCATGACGCCACTCGTCTCGCGGTCAAGGCGATGGACGAGCCACACTCGCTTCTTCGACTTCGCCTGCCCCTTGCGGACATAGTCATTCAGGAGATTCTCTGCAGTAAGCTGGCTCTCGCGCGCAAGGCGGCCGACGAGCTTCGTGTGAGTCGTGAGAAGCCCGGCGGGCTTGTCGACCACGATCAGGTCTGCGTCCTCGAAGAGGATCGGAAACGGCAGTCGGTGCTTCTTCCTCATTTCGCGTCCACCGGCTGGAGAATCCAGCGCTTGTTGTACCAGTACCAGTGCTCGGGATGTGCCATGATGCGCCCGTCGAGCATCTTCATCGCCTCGCGCGTGAGACGCGCCGCCTCGGCCTTCTTGTCTCCCGCCGCAGGGTCGGGGCGGAGTGTTCCCACGTGGTCGAAAACGTGCTTCCCGTTCTCGCGGCGCATGACAGCGACGACGATCGGCGAGCCGCACCTGACGGCGAACATCGCGCCCGCATGGCTCACGTTCGCCTTGCCGCCAAGGAAATCGACTTCGACGTCCCTCTGGGGAACGCGAAGGTCCGGGAGTATCGCGAACGCGCGGCCAGACTCGAGCTTTTCCTTTATCTCGACGAGCGTCTTCGCACTACCGCGATCAAGCACTTCAATCGCGCCGTACTGTCGCTTCATCCACGCGTCGATCTTCGGGTTTCTCTGCTTCGCCGCAATTGCAAAAAGCGGAAGCCCGTAGGCCGCCATGCACCACGCGGCCATATACCAGTTGCCCGAATGCGGCACCATTATCACGACGCCCTTCCCCTCGTCGACGTATGCCTGAAGCCGGTCTTTGTACATCTGCCCGTCGACGACGTGGCGATCCATCCACTTGCGGGTGAGACGCGGCGCGCGTATCATCTCGACTGCGGTCTGCAGCACGTTCGCGAGCGAGCGGACGGCGATTCGAAGCCGTTCGGCCTTGCTCTTCTCCGGAAACACCGACGCTATTCGCTCCATCGTGCGCGCGCGCTTGAAGCGGAGGACGCGCACGGCGAAGGCGGCCGCAAACGACGCGAGCCACATCGCCACCGGATACGGGATGGCATTGACGAGCCCGCACGCGAGCCGCAGCGCCCCGTATTCGACATTGACAGCAAATCCGCTTTTCTTCGCCACTTAGAAATCCCCTGGATTGTTCCTTCAGCCAGTATTATAGCAAAATCGCGCAATGCGTTCCGCAGGGAGTTCATGGCCGCGGAAGGCTTCGCAACAGCGCCCGGCAGCCAAGAAGCACGTCGTCGTACGTCTCGTCGAAGTTGCCCGTGTACCACGGGTCTGCGACATCGCGATTCGACCCGGCGAACGAAAGGAGCTTTTTCAGCTTGCCGCGGTCCTCTGGACGGACGAGAAACTCAAGGTCCGCCATGTTGTAGCGATCCATCCCGACGATCAAGTCGTATTCAGCCGCCTTTTCGGCGGTGAGGAGCCACGCCTCGCGCCGCGGATGAGGTATGCCCATCTCGTCGAGCTTGCGCCTCGTGCCGCGGTGCGTATCGCAGCCAATCGCGTCTTCGTGCATCGCGGCAGACTCCACGACGACGTCGGACCTCCCCGCCTTGGCGAGCAGGTCCTTCATCACGAATTCCGCCATTGGGCTGCGGCAGATGTTCCCGTGGCAAACGAACAAGATCTTCATCGCCGCAGATTATACCAAATCGCGGCCGACTTTGCGTCGCCATCGGCCGGAGGGCCTCAGGCAAGCCCTGTCAAAAAGAGATATTTGCCGCCAAGACCACGACGACTGCGGCGAGCATCAAGGCCGAGACGAGCTTCAAGGTGGCCGTCGCCTTCACCGAGCCGACGAGCTTGGCGCGGAAAAAGTCGGCGGCCACAATCGCGGGGAGATAGACAAAAGGCACGAGGGCGCAGAAAAGCGTGCCGAGGAGAAGCGTCTGCACGGCCGGCGCAAGAGTCGAGTCCGGGCGCGTGAAGCTCGGCAGGAACGCGAGGAAGAAAAGGATAGTCAGCGGATTCGACATCGACATCGCAATCCCGCGGAGGAAAAGCCGGAAGCCCCGCCCGCTCGCGGGACGGAGCGCATCAGGCGACGCGGCGCGGAAGCTGCGGATCGCGTCTGCAAACGCGCCGTAGGCGAGATACGCGATATAGGCGGCTCCGGCAATCTGGATTGCGGACATTGTCGCAGGGTGGGCGGTGAAAAACGAGGCGACGCCCGCGGTCAAGAGGAGTATCCAGAGCCAGCATCCGGCGACAAGCCCCAACATCAGCGTGGCGGCGCGGGCCTTGCCGTCCGAGAGCGCCGTCGCGATGGTGCAGGTCAAATCCGGTCCGGGCTTTACGATCAGCGCCAGCGATCCGATGATGTAGGTTGTCAGCATACTGCCTTTTTTGCACCAACGGAGTAGCCAGCCCGGACGGCGAGATGCCTGTCGTCGTCGAAGTCTGCGCCGGGCGTCGTGAGAAGCGGCCCCGCGATGCCGGCCGACATTCCGACATAGATGCACTTCGCCGCGGTTTCGTCTGTCATGTCGCGGCGTCCTCCTGCAAAGCGAAGCGGCGTCGACGGATTGACGAGCCGAAGAAGCGCGACGGAATCGACGACGCGCTCGGGATCGAGGATGCCGCGGTCTGCGAGCGGCGTCCCCTCAATCGGGTGCAGCACGTTGACCGGGATCGAGTCAGGCGCGATTTCCTTGAGCGCAAAGGCGAACTCGACGAGCTGCTCGTCCGTCTCGCCCATTCCGATTATGCCGCCGCAGCAGATCTGGAAACCAAGCTTCTTCGCGGCGCGCAAGGTGGCGAGCTTGTCGTCCGGCGTGTGCGTCGTGCAGAGCGACGGGAAGAGCGACGGCGCGGTTTCGAGGTTGCAGTGGACGCGCTGGAGCCCCGCCGCCTTGAGTTTTGCGAGGTCTTCTTCGGAGAGGAGCCCGAGCGAGGCACAAAGCCCGATTTTCGGCGCCGCTTCGCGCATCGCCTTCAATGCCACGCAGACATTCTCGACATCCTCGTGGGAAAGCGTGCGGCCAGAGGTGACGATGCCTATCCTGTCAGCGCCGTTCGCCGCCGCCTCCTTCGCCGCCTTGACGCACGCATCGGTTCCGACCCAGCCGTATGTCTCGCAGCCGGTCTTCCAGTGCGCCGACTGCGCGCACCACTTGCAGTTCTCGCTGCATCGCCCGGAGCGCGCGTTGATGATCGAGCAGAAGTCAAACCGCTTCTCGACGAACCGCTCGGTCGTTTCGTGGGCGCGTTCGCGAAGTTCCTCTCTACGCTCCGGCTTAAGGAGCGCCAGCGCCTCGTCTCTCTCTATTCCGTCGGACATGTCGTACATTCCATCAAAGCCCCGCGGCGTCGTAGCTGCGCTCGGCGCAGCACTCGCGAATGGCGGAGACGAAGATCTTGCCCGCCGACGATAGGGGCGTGTCGCCCTGCATGACGAGCCCGACCCGGATCATCTCGTCCATCTTCAGCGGCACGGCGACGACGTCTGGGCCGTTCAACTCCCTTGAAAGCGCGCCGGAGGCAACGGTAAAGCCGTTGAGCCCGAGGATGAGGTTGGTCATGGTGGCGCGGTCGCGCACGCGGATGTTCTTCTTGCGGTCGATCGACGGCATCACCTCTTCCGCGAAGTAGAGCGCGTTCTCGTTTCCCTGCTCGAACGAGATGAAAGGATAGTCGTCGAGTTCCGCCGGGGCGACGCCGCCCTTGCGCTTGGCGAGGGGGTGGCGCTTGCCGAGGAACACGTGAGGATGCGACACGAAGAGCTCTTCGAACTTGAGCCCCTCGTTCTTGAGGAGCTTCGAGATGACCCTCTCGTTGCGTGTCGAGAGGTACATTACGCCGATCTCGCTGCGGTGGCGCGCTACGTCGTCGATTATCTCGCTCGTGACCGTCTCGCGCAATGTGAAGTCGTAAGCCGCGGAATCGCATTCCTTCACGACCTCCATGAACGCCTCGACGGCGAAGGCGTAGTGCTGGCAGGAGACGGCGAACTGCGGTTTCCTCACCGCCTTGCCCGTGTACTTCTCCTGGATCCGCGCGGCGTCGTCGAGAATCTGCCGCGCCGAGGCGAGGAACTCCTCGCCCTCCCGCGTGACGGCGATGCCGCGCGCCGACCGCGAGAAGATGGCGGTGCGGAGCTCCTCTTCGAGCGCGCGAATCGACTCGGTGAGCGTCGGTTGCGTGACGAAGACGCGCCGCGCGGCTTCGCTGATGCTGCCGTACGTCGCCACTGCGTCTGCATACTTGAGCTGCTGGAGTGTCATGCGGACATTATACCATTTTTGCGATTAGGCCGTGGCGTTGAGCTCCGGATGCCAGGTGAAGGCGGTTATGTTGCGCCAGCGGACTGATGTCGGGCGCCCTTCAAACGTCGACAGCTCTTCCACGTCGGGCGAGAGTACGCCGGTTATCGCGGGCGCGCGGATAAACGTCATCGGGAAGTCGTGCTTGCCGTCGAAATCGCCGCGAGTCGTGAAGCTGCCGAGCTGCCGCCCGTAGGCGTTGCGCTTCACCGCCACAGGAAGAACGCCAAACCACTTCTCGGGCCTCGTGTCGTCGCGCCGCCCGGGATCGTCGATTTTCTCCGCGAGCAGGATTAGCCCCGCGCAGGTAGCGAAGACAGGAAGCCCGCCGTCGATAAGCTTCTTGATCGGCTCAAAAAGCCCGAGGTCTTTGAGGAGTTTCCCCTGCACGGTCGACTCGCCGCCGGGAAGCGCCAGAAGGTCCATGTCGCGGTCAAGGTCGGCCAGCTGGCGTATCTCAAATACGTCAGCGCCCTCTTCGCGCCAATATGCCTCCATCTCGGCGAACGCCCCTTGAACTGCTAATACGCCAACCCTCATGCAATTACCCTTATTTTAGTGGTCAGGGGTCAGGAGTCAGGGGTCAGGAGACGACCACTTAGTACTGACAACTGACCCCTTTGTACTGACTCCTTCGTACTGACCCCTACTTTCCGCGTTCTTCCATTATCGTCTCGATCTCGTCGGCGTTGATGCCAACCATCGCGGGACCGAGGTTTTCGGAGAGCTTCGCGAGGAGCTTCGAGTCCTGCCAGTTGGTGACCGCCTGCACAATCGCCGCGGCGCGCTTCGCGGGATCGCCCGACTTGAAGATGCCGGAGCCCACGAAAACGCCCTCTGCGCCAAGCTCCATCATGAGCGCGGCGTCCGCGGGCGTCGCGACTCCGCCAGCCGCAAAGTTGACGACAGGGAGCTTCCCGTTCTCGTGCACGTACTTCACGAGGTCGAGCGGCGCGGCAAGTTCCTTCGCCGCCTCGTAGAGCTCGTCTTCGCGGAGCGACACGACCTTGCGTATTTCGCTCTGCATCTTTCGCATGTGGCGGACCGCCTGCACGACGTCGCCTGTTCCTGGCTCGCCCTTCGTGCGGATCATCGTCGCGCCCTCGCCGATCCTGCGAAGCGCCTCGCCAAGATCGCGCGCGCCGCAGACAAATGGCACGTTGAACTTCGTCTTGTCGATGTGCCTCACGTCGTCGGCGGGAGAAAGCACCTCCGACTCGTCGATGTAGTCGATCTCGATTGCCTCGAGGATACGCGCCTCGGCGATGTGTCCGATTCGGCATTTCGCCATCACCGGAATGGAAACTGCGTTTTGAATCCCCTTGATCATCGCGGGGTCGCTCATGCGCGAGACGCCGCCCGCCGCGCGGATGTCGGCAGGGATGCGCTCAAGCGCCATCACGGCGCACGCACCGGCCTGTTCGGCGATCTTCGCCTGCTCAGGCGTCGTCACGTCCATGATAACCCCGCCCTTGAGCATCTGCGCGAGGTTTCTGTTTAATTCCTGTCTGTCACTCATGTCTTTCCCTTTCGATTGCGGAGCGCCGTTCAGTCGGAGCTCTCGCACGGGAGAAAGTGTATCATAATGCCGTTACGACGAATATTCGGAATTACACGCGCTCGGCCATAGGAAAAAACTATACCTCGCAAGCCACTACAAAGTGGCGAAGTCCATGTAGAGGAATCGGTAGTCGTTAGGGTTGTAGATGTACTCCTTGTCATGCGCGTCGCCTTCGCGGACGATTCTGCCGTCCTTCGCAGCGACAAGACGCGTGAGCGGAAGCGGTTCCCAGCCGTCGCCGGAAAGCGGATTCGTCGAGAAGACGAGCGCACCGTCGTCGACGCGGACATGCAGCGAGCCGCGGAAGTTCGTATGCGCGTAGAGTATTTCCCCGTCGTAGACGAGGAGGTTCAGCTTGTTGCCTCCGGCGAGCTCCCCGACAAGATCGTCCAGCGCCGCGAACCGCTCCTTCCAGTCGAGTGCGCGGCCGTGCCTTATCTGCCTCTCGTTCACGATGTCCACGAGATGCAGAAGAATGCGCTCGGAGTCCGTCGAACCGAACTGCAGCCCCATGTAGCGGTTGAGCTCCGCGCCGTTGAAGATTGTGCCGTTGTGCTCGAGCGTCCAGATACGACCGCAGTTGTCGGCGGCGGCAAACGGATGGCTGTTGCGGTATTCGAGGTGACCGACAGTCGCAAGGCGGATGTGCGCGAGAAGAACGCTCTCTTCGATTGGCTCGGCAAGGCGCTTTTTGAGGTATTCGCTCTCCGTCGCCTTGACAGCCTCCTTCTCGATGTCAGGGGCTCCGGCGTCGTTGAACGTCGCAAGGCCCCATCCGTGCGGATGGCGGTCGGCATGCGAGTAGAATTCGCGGAGAATGTCGTTTGCCCGGATTCTCCGCTTCGCGGATATTCCAAGCATCTCACACATGACACGCCTCCATCCACGCATAGCGCCTTTCCGGATGGTACACCTTCTCCGCCTCGAACGCGAGGATCGCCCGCGCCTCGGAGAAGCCCGCGAAGAACTCCTCCATCCGTTCGACGAGCTCGCCGACCGGCGTCCAGTCGAAGTCAAGCCGCGCCGCAGTCTTGAAGTGTCCGACGCACTCCGCCTGCTGTTCGGCGGAAAGTGTCTCGCGCGGCTGCGCGGCGCACCAGAGGAAGAACAGCCGCACGAACTCGACGTCGCGCGCATCGACGAGTCCGCCGACGAGCGGGTTCAGGTCCACGCATCGCACCTCGATGTGGTCGATTCCGTTTTCGACAAGCGTCTGGAGCCGGTTCTGCCCGCGCGGCTTGAGGCGGATCGGGTAATAGAGCTCGCTCGGCGCGACGAGCTGCCCGTCCTTCACATACCGCGCGATGCTCCGCGCATAGTCGCGCACGCTCGAGAAGTCGAGGATGGGGATGAACTTGTTCCAGTAGCCGCGCTCCGAGCACCTGACGCTCGAGTAGTCTCCGCGCGGACTCGCCGCAGTGAGAGCGACAATCGCCCAGCCCCACTTGATGCACTGCGACGCGAGGTGGAGGTAGAGCACGTCGCGGTCAACCCCCGACGCCTCGACCAGCTTCTCGCCAAACGAGAAGTTGACGTGGATTCCGCAATACGCCATCAGCGCCTTGCCGTACTTGTCCGCGAGGTAGTCGCGGTACGTCGACTTTCCGGCGAGATGTCCGTCGAACTTCGCAGGGACGATTTCGTCCTCCTCGAGACCTGCAGGCGGATTCGAATTCGTCCACAGCCGCTCGCCCCGCGGCAGAATCGCCGCGCGGATCGTTGCATCGATCTCCTTCAGCTCCGCGACCGCGGCCTCTGCCGTCGGATGGACGCCCGTGTTGATCTCCGTCTGGTTTTCGCAGAAGTCGCGGACGATGCGCGGATGGTCGGGCGGAAACGGATGCGGCGTCTGCGCCATGCGCCCCGCCTCCGTCACTCGCAGCGACTCGCGCTCCAGTCCAAAGTTCCCCTCGAACGCATAAGACCGCAATTCTGGAAGTCGTATGTCAAACACCGGACGCCTCCTTCCATGTCGCGTAGTCGGCGGCGATCTGCTCGATCGTCTCGCCGCGTTCGAGACGGTTTAGCTGCTCAAGCGCCGGATTCGAGAGCGTGTCGGCGCGGCGGCGAAGCGGTGCGAGAAGCGGCTCCTCGCCAAAACCGCGACGACGCAATCCTTCTTCCGCAAGGTCGAGGATGCAGTTGAGCTGCGCGGCAAGCGCGCCGCGGTCGACGAACGAAGGCCATTCGCGGCGCGACATGATCGCGCGCAGCTCGGCGGCGCCATAGCCGTGACCGTAGAGCGATGTGTCGGACGCGAGCAGCTCCGCCAGCGCCGGAACTTCCTCGGCAAGGCCAGCATGGAAGACTGCGGGCGTGAAGGCGTCGCGCACGGGCTGTTCGCAGACCGAGCGGAACTCGACCGTGCCGCGCTGCGTCAGGTCCTCGAACTTGAAGGGACGCAGCCAGGCGACGTCCTCCGCGTTCGGCGAAAAGAGGCAGCGGCGATGCGCCTGGGCGTTGCCGTCCCAGTACTCGGCGACGATGGTTCCCTTGCCGACGTATTCCGAGAGCGGCACCGGGGCGAAGTTGAGGTACTTACCGCCGCGCTCCGTGCAGTAGACGCTGGTCGACACGAGATAGCCAGCGAGGTCGGAAAGCGACCGCAGGGTCACGCCGTACATGCCGCAGTTGTGCGGGTTGAGTCCGTGGAGACTGTGGCTCCAGAGCCGGTCGCGTCCGCACAGCCATTCGCCGCGCTCGCCGAACGGCGAGTTCGCGAATAGGACGGCCTTGAACGGCTCGAGCGCGTTGAAGGCGTTGATCGTCGGCACGACCGACTTTTCGTCGGCGTCGACCTGCGCCTGCGACGCGCACGAGAAGAGCCCGAAGTCGGGATGGTCGTGGAACTGCGGCGAACCGCCGTACTTGGAATACGACTTCAGGTGGTGGAGAAGCATCCGGTATCGTCCGTTGCCGATTGGCTCAGGGCGGTTCTCGCGCCAGCGCGGGTTGATGCCCATGCCGGAAAGCGAGTGCCCGCGTCTTAGAAGCGCCTCCTGGAGCGCGGGATAGTATTCTCCGAACCGACGGCGGACTATGGTCAGGTCCTCGTCTGGGCCGAAGGAAATCTCCAGCGTGTTGAAAGAGCAGTCGAAGGACAACTCGTCGCCCGTCTTCGGATCGCGCGCTCGGTAAAGCGCGCCCGTGTCGTCACGCGTAGTATCCGGGAAGTCGAAGCGGCCGAGGAATTCGTCAGTCGCCACATGGACTGCGGCGAAGTCCGTCGCCTTGCCGGGCGCGAGGTTCCAGACCGGCAGTTCCAGCTCGACGCCGACCCGCCGCGTGCGCGGACGGCGCAGCGGGGCGAAGAATCGCGCGTCAAGCGCGGCGGCTATGGAATTGTTGTCAGTCATGTCGGATACTGGTTGTGGTGAAAAGACACCACGATTGTAGCAAACATCCGAGCAATAGGCGTAATCGGAATGTCTTCCGTTTGCCTATAGTCTATTTCTATGCCCGTCTCAGCCGTCTATCGGGAAGAGACCCTTGCTGATGTAGCGGTCGCCGCGGTCGGGGAAGAGCGTGACGACGTTGCCGCGGAGCCCGCCGCGGATGGCCTTCAGCGCGGCGGCAAGCGCGCCGCCGGAGGACGAACCCGCGACGATT
>CACYNF010000102.1 GCA_902775595.1 uncultured bacterium
GGACGAGCGGTTTCCGACGCGCCGCCACATAGCGGATTGTCCCCTATTGCAGTCTTTCGACATTATTCTTCTCGCCATTTGATTTGCATCGTCCCTTTTACACGCAGAGGCCCTTCACTCCACGGACATTACCCGCTTCACCGCTACTACGGCCTCGTCCGACTAATGCTTTCGCTTTCGCTACACGCAGTTCTCCCGAGTTCCCTTGCTGAACTTTCCGAACACGCGACCCTCCTATGCCCCGCCGAGTTTCATCCGCCCAAGTCAGTTCGACGGAATCCTGTTGGCTTCATGATGTCAGAACACTGGCCACGCGGGATTGTGGTAACGAGGCTTTACGAAAAAGGCTCACTTGCGTTGTCGCTTATCCGTTCGTCCGGCGAGACTCGCACACATCGGTCGCGCACCCGCTTGCGCGTCCTTCGGATCGCCTTCGGCGAGGTTCCCTCCGAAAGGCTTTCGCCTTTTTGCGGTGCATCTCTGCACGCCCCGCCTTCCTAACTGTATGCCGACTTCTTTACAGTGCAGACTCCTTTCATTCTGCTAGTCCAGCCGAGTTTTGCTCGGCGTACCTGACCCTTTTTACCACCAGAAAGACTACAACCTCGTCACCGCCGCACGCTAGCGCAACGTCCTCGCCGCCCCGAGCAAGGGCGGCACTCCACATCGCAGCTGCAATGGTCTAAGACGCTGCCGCGAAAAGCTTGCCCGTTGCCCGCCAGCCCCTTTTATCCAAGCAGCGTCTTGAGATCATCCTCCGTCGGTGCGCGGCCGTATTCGCTGACCTCGTACACCTCCATGTACTTCGGCACGGGGCGCTCCGGAAACTCCTCGCGCCACGCGTCTGCGAAACGCTCGGCGTCGCGCTGCTTGCGCGCCGCCCAGTACTTGCGCAGATAGGCGTTGCGCGCGGCGATGTCAGACCGGTCGCCGAGAGCGGCGACCTCTGCCTCAACGCCCTTGTCCCACGACAGCCAGTCATAGAACTGCGAGACCTGCGCGTCAAGCCCGTCGCACCACTTGTCGAGCTGTGCGTCGACATCGAACATCACGTCCGGACGCAGTTCGCGCGGATAAGTGAATGGATCGGTCATGTACAGGATGACGGGGCGGAGCCTCTGGGCCTTGCGGTCTTCGCACCAGTGCGGGACGCCGAGAAGGTATCCGGCGTCCATGACGAGCTGTCCGGTGGCACGGTGGTCGGCGTGGTAGTCGCACGTGCGGTGGGTGAACACGAAGTCGGGCTCGTACTCGCGGATCTTCCGCGCCACGAGGCGGCGCGCGTCGTCCGTCGGATAGAGTCCGCAGTCCGGATAGCCGTATATGTCGTAGCCGTCGAGGCCGAAGCGCCGCGCGGCCTCCAGCGTCTCGGCGCGGCGCGTCTGCGCGGTCTCGTCCGGGGAGAGACGGTGGTGTCCCATGCGGCCATCCGTGACGGACACGAATTTCACCTTGAAGCCGCGTTCCAGGAGCTTGACCGCCGTGCCGCCGCAAAGTATGTCGGCATCGTCCGGATGGGCGCCTATCACCATTACGCGCGTCGAGCCGGGCCTCCGCGTCCCGTACTCCCGCGACGACGGCGGGCAGGCGGCGACGAACTTTCGCGTCCTGCCGCCCGTCTTCACCGTCGACACTTCGGCCGCGCCCTTTGCGATGGCAGCCGCTCCGGCGGCGGCGACAACCGCGCCTAAGCCGAGAAACGCCCTTCTACCTACTAATGCTTTTCTTGTTGCCATGGTTTCTTTCCTTATTTCACTATTGGAGTCAGAATCATGTTCCTGAACGATGCATTTGAATGATCGCCCTGGAGGAGAATCGGACCCGGCGTAAATTCGTCGCCGTCTGTCGCTCCGGGGGTAACGCCTGGAATCGGCTTGTTGTCGATTATCGTAACGCCGTTCAGCTTGACCGTCAAATGGCGCTTGTATATCGTCATGTCGAGATGCTGCCACTCGCCTGCGTGCTTCTCGGCGGACGCGACAGGCTCTATGAGGTCGTAGAGGGCTCCCATGAAGTGGCAGTCGGTCTTTCCGCGCCCGAAAGAGTCGAGAACCTGTATCTCGTAGCGTCCGCGAAGATAGATGCCTGAGTTGCACTTCTTGGGGACCAGAACCTCGCAGGAAAGGTCGAAGTCGTAGAAATCGGCGCGTTTCGTCTTCAGGCTCGTAGTGCCGGCGACGCCGCGGCTCGTCTTCTCCGGATCGATCCCGGTGTCGTTGGAGAGGACGCCGTCCTTCACGCTCCAGCCCATGCGGGCATTGGGGTCGGTCGCCTCCCACCCGGCCATGCCGTCCGCCAGAAGGTCGATCTTCCCGCCACGCACCGCCCTTGACGGGTCGGGAATGTCGGCAGGATCCTCCGGCAGCTCCTTTACGAAGATGTTGCGGAACTCTACCGGGTCTCCATGGCACTGCAGTTCGAAACGGTCGATAAGCGGAATGGGCTTGCCTGGTGCGCGGCAGTTCTCGTATTCCACGTTGTCAACGACCCGCACTCCGTTCAGCCACACGGAAATGCGGCTGCCGACCATGCGCATCCTGCAACGGTTCCAGTTCCCGACCGGATTGTCCGCGCAGACCGACGCCGCGAAGGGCGCGGTCGTGTTGTTCCAGATGCCGCCGGATCCGAGTCCGTTCCACATCCGGGGATCCCATATCTGCACCTGCGGCATGCTGCGCATGTAGAAGCCGGAGTCGCCATAGACGCGCAGCAGCCGCCAGTCTGCGACCACCTCCACGTTGCCGTAGTCCTTTTCCGCCGCGATGGAGTATCCGCCTTTCAGCCCGTCGAAGAACAAAACGCCGTCGCGCACGTGCCAGTGCTCCTTCATCAGCTCGTCCGCCCGTGCCTGATGCGCCCGGCGGTCTTCCGGTATCATCGCCCTGCGGACGCGAGAGTCGTGGAACTTGTCTTCCTGGGAACATCCGCGCCAGCCGGAAAGATCCTTGCCGTTGAATAGCGACTTGAACCCTTCCAGCGCATACTCCCTTCCGTCGGCGGCCAGATCGTAGTCCTCGCCGACGAACTTTATGCGCACGTTGCGGGACATGGGCGGGAGACGCCTGCGCCAGTTCCGTCCCGGAACGCGCCGGCCGCTCTTTGACAGGACGCCGTCTTCGATGATCGTCACGGCGTCCTTCAGCTGCCTCACCTCCACGAAGTTCCACTTCCGGCCAAGAGCCTTGCGCCCGTCATCGAGCGGCTCCTTCGCCGGATGCTCGTAGCGGAGCACATAGAACTCGCCCGGCTCCTCTGGCGTCGCCAGACCGATGTCGGCGCATGAATACCAGATGAATCCTTCGGCGTCGGCCTTTGCCGCATTGCCGCACACGCACTTGTCGCACGCGCATCCGGCGGCAAGAGATGCGACGGCGGCAAGCACGATGTTCCTTGCCCTTCCAATCGTGATTTTCGCTTTCATGCCGGGATTATACCATTTCCACACCGGGAAAACATTCTATAATACGAAGCAAAAACATACTGATTTGCGAACCGAAAATACGCACCTTACGAAGTAACGGCGTCTTGTGCGGCCTGACTGCGCGGGCGGGAATATGGTATAATGCGCTGGACATCCACAAGCTAAAGGGAACGGGAAAATGACCAGACTTGAATTCATGAAGAAGATCGCAGCGGGTGCCGCGCTGCCGGCGCTCGCCGACGAGTACAAGATGAAGTACGACGGATGCCTTGGTCTCGAACTCGCCAACGCGTTTCCTGCGAATCCGCAGTGGATCGACGAGTTGCGCGAGTATTTCACGAGTCTGATGTAGCCGTACATAGTATAATACGGAGCATGGGCAGGACGTCCGCAACGCGAAGGACCGACGGCGAACAGGGTGTCGTGATACTGTTCGCGAAGCCGGCGTACGCATCGAACCACGATCGCATAAACGGCATCTATGCGGCTGCGATAGAACGCGGCTGGCAGATACTGCAGATGCCCGAAGTCCCGTCGCGGCGCACCGTCGCGGCCTTTGTCCGGATGTGGCGTCCCCTCGGCTGCATTGTCGAGCAGTCGGCCATGCCGCGAAAGATCGTACCGTCGATGTTCGGCGACACGCCGGTAGTCCTTACCGGACGCGGCGACAGGGACGCAAGCTGGTTCGACGGACGCTTCGACTGTTCCTTCCAGAACGTGCGCGATCCCGTCGAACACGCCGTCAAGGAACTCGTCTCGCTGAATCCGGCGTCGTTCGCCTACGTAGACGATCCGGCCCATCCCGTATGGGGCGTGGAGCGCGGACGCATCTTCGCAGACGTCCTTCCCGCAGGCGCCGCGTTTGCGGCGTACGGCGGCCCGTCGCCCATGTGCGCAAACGGGCATCGTGCGCTTGCGGAGTGGCTCAAGCATCGCCCGCTCCCGTGTGCCTGCCTGCTCGCGGCGGACCATATCGCGCCTGCGTTCTACACGGCGGCGAGGTCTGCTGGACTCAGGGTCGGAACAGATCTGCCGGTCATCGGCTTCGACAACGACAAACACGTCTGCCTGTCTCTGTCGCCCAGGCTTTCGAGCGTCAAGATCGACTTCTTCCGTTCGGGAGTGGACGCGGTGCGGCTGCTGGAGCGGCGTCTCGCCGATCGCGACGCCCCGCCCAGAATAGCAAGGTACAATGCCCTGGGCGTGGAACGCCGGGCGTCGACCCTGCGAAACTTCGCCGACCGGCGGGTTCGCAAGGGCATGTCGGTCGTGGAGGATCGGGCGTGCGCGGGCCTCGCAGTCGGCGAGGTGGCGGCGGCGATGGGCTGCTGCGTGCGGCTTGCGGAGAAGCTGTTCCGCCGCCATGCCGACGTCTCGATCCTCGAGGCGATCCGGAGGGTGCGCATCGAAAAGGCCATGTCGCTTCTGCGCAACCGCTACATTGCGATAGACGCAATCCCGTTCCGCTGCGGCTACGCCAGATCGCCCGCATGTCTGAAGACGCACTTCAAGAAGGCGACCGGCCTTACGATGCGCGAATGGCGCAAACGGCACGTCGCGCCCGACGGTTGAGCGCAATAGGTTGCAGGATTGCGAGGCAAGCCGGCAACCTATGCGTCAGTCACGCCCGGACTTGACGCCGCGCAGCGTCATGCGCGAAACGCCGAACGACGCCGAAAGCGCCGCCTCGCCAGGAGCCGCACGCTTCAATCCTTTCCATTGCTTCACACATATACTGCCGTCCTTCTTCTGATTTTTTCGAGTTGCGGTTTTTGGCCATGCGTTAAGCTATTCGCGGAAAAGATCGTCCATCGTGACGGTGGATTGTATGTCGTTTGCGTAGGCGTTCTTTTTCAGTTCAGGGGAGACAACCAGTGTCAGATGCACGGCCTTGCGTGTGCCGGTCTCGTCCGTGAAGACCCTGCGCCGCCTCTGCATGCGAGCAAGTTCGTCAACGCGATTGTGAAGGCCACCTCTGTTTCGCAGTATCTTCTTGATTATCCACGACGTCGCCGAGCCACAGACAATCAGAAGGACGTCTTTGCGAGCAGACGCCCATCCATTCCAGAAATTCTCCAACGCGGAGACGAATCCAGACTTCGGCGTATCCATCCAAGGCATTTCGTCGATGAATACAACTTTCTTCGGAGCATCGGAGCGTCGTATCACGTCTTTCAGCGCATCAAAGGCATCCAGCCAATCACCGGGAACGGCCCCAATACCTATCATCCACAGGCCTCCTTTCTGTGCTGAACGCCGCGAATTATACTACAACATTCGCGATTTAGTCAAGCATGATACAATTTTAGCCGTATCTCAGACTAAATCTATATTCAAAAGGTACATTTAGTCTAGTTTACGCAAGGCAACGCTGTATGGGTCCAGGCGGGGAAAGCATCTCCCGCCCGCATTCGCGGGACACCGAAGGCGGCAGGAAAGTGACGCTCGCTGGCGTCGCGTTCGATGTCGACATGCGCAACATCTCCGACCGCCCCGGCTCTGACAGGGTTGAGGATCGGGGCGCATCCCTTTCATTTCCATAGCGCATTATCCACTCGTCGACGGAGCCGAACATCGGATGGCAGTTGGAATAGACGTCGTCCGACTCCTTCCATGTCTCCCAAAGCGTCGTCGCGCCGCGCTCGAGCATGTGCATCCATCCCGGGAAGCCACTGTGCAGGACAATCCGGCGGGCGATGTCGGAACGTCCGCCCTCGGAGAGCGCCATAAGCATGTAGCGCGTGGAGAAGATTCCCGTCGTCGGCGCGAAGCCCTTCGCCTCGACAGCCTCGACAAGCCTGGCGAACGCCGCGCCGCGCAGCCGCTCTGGAACAAGCCCAAGATAAAGCGCGATCGACTGCGCGGACTGCGTGCCGTTCGCTACGACACCGTCCTCCTCCACCCACTTCTCCGCGAACGCCGCCGCCGTCTTTTCGGACAAGGCGCGGAACTCCGCCTCGTCTTCACCGCGCCCGAGCCGCCGCGCGAAATCAGCCGTCAGCCGTAGGAATTCGTGCCAGTGCGCCGTTGCCACCATGTCGTCCGGCGCGCGCTCAATTGCCTCGTGATCGCCGAGGCACCGCGCCACGATTCCATCCGGGCACTTCGCCGCAACCAGTCTGGCATATCTTGCACAGACCGGATAGAACTCAAGCGCCCTTTCGTCGCCGTAATGTCTGAGAAGCGCATCCATCAACACTGGCACCGCTAGCGCCCATGATATCGGACCCGCCCGTCCGCCGAAGCCGCGCGTCGCGATTCCGGCATACGGCGCGGTCTCGGTGATCCACCCGTCGTCCGCCGCCTCGTCGGCGAAATCCCGTAGCGTCTTGAGATAGAACTCGCGCATGTCCCAGTTCAGGCAGTATGCGTCGCACGTCGCTACGACGTCTCCTCCGTAGCCGAGCCGCTCGCGCCCGGGGCAGTCGCTCTGGACCCCCATCAGATTGGCAAGGAACGTGCGCCGGCACATCTCGTGTATGCGCTGGAGGTCGTTGTCGCCGGCGAGGAACGATGCGGCGAGCGCCGTGTCGCGGACGTCCGAGGCCAGTTTCAGGAATTCCGCATCGCCCTCGCCGAGAAGCGCGACATCGCCGCGCACCTCTGCATAGCGGCAGACGTGCCACACGAACGGCGGCGAAAACGTTTCACCCTCTCTCTTGCCGGAGCAGACATAGACATCGCGCTGCACCGCAGGGCACGGACATCCTTCGCCGTAGTCTTTCCCCTCCTTCGGCTTGATCTGTCCGGCGGTCTGCGTCAATGCGTTCACCGAGCCGTCCGCGTTCAGCCTCTCGCCATAGACAATCTCCACCGTTCCGCCACGACGGGCACCGCGAAAGCGGAATTCCGGAACGCCCGTCGCGTTCTCTCCGAAATCAACGATCTGAACCCTCCCCTTCTCAAGCCACTTCGCTTTGCCGCGAAGACGCCCGATCTGCACGATCGCCGGCGCACGGCGCGGGACGACGCGGCCTCCAGGGCCTTCGACCTCGACGGCATCACGCCATTCACCGGCGCTGCGCGTCGCGTCGACGTGCGCCCCCAGGTACACGCAGTTGCGCAGAATCCCCGTCTCGCGCCAGTTCCACCCCGCAAGCGGAATGTCGCCTACGGACGCCTTGAACACCGGCGCTCCGCTCGCCATCGCGTCCCGGAACACCTTACCGCCCCAGAACCTCATCGGCGGCAGATTGCGGAAGCCGTTGCCGAGCACGACAGAGACGACGTTGGAGCCGGGCCACGGAACAGCGCCGTCAAGCGAAAAGTCTTCCGCGTATATCGTGTGATCGCACGGACTCCACAGCGGCATGACAGAAGTCTCCGACAGCCGGCGTCCGTTGACTGACACATCGCAATATCCGGCCGCCGCGACGCGCAGCACCGCCGACGTCTGCCCAGGCAGAAGCGAGAACCATGTGCGGAACTCCGGCGCCGGACGGTCGGCGAACCATTCCGCGCCTTCCGGCATCGGCCGCCCGTCGCCGATCCATGCGGAGGCGAGAATCGCAGCGGAAATCGCTCCGAGCGTCATTTGGCATTCCTCGTCGGCCGCCGGGGTGCGACGTTCAGCACGCGAAACCCGGATGCCACGTTTGGATTGATTTTCGCAGGTTTCGCGGAATCCGTGTCTATGACGGTGTTGTTCCGTATGGGAGCCATCCTCGAGGCAATTCCCGGAGCCGTGCCGTCAGAGTCTATCTTGAACACCTCGTCAATCTTTATTATCTCGCCGCAATTGACAAACGTGTTGTTCTCGACGGGATTGTACAGCGGCTCCCTGGGGTTGTCGTTCATGATGTTCGCGAGGCGCGGATACCGCGCCGCCCAGACGCCGTTCGTGTAGTCGAACTCCTGCGCCCTTTCCTCGAGATTCCAACCGCCGCCTTTGGTGTTCCAGTTTTTCCACCGCCATCCGCGGCAGTCTATGGAAAGTCCCAGACGGCAGTTCAAAAACACGTTGCCGCGCACCGGATGGTCGCGTCCCCCACCTATCATTATGCCGCGCGGACAGTTCTCGAACACGTTGCCGGTTATCTCGTCCCCGCAGTCGCAGTCGTCGAAATACATGCCCATAGCGTTCGTACCGGAAACCGCGGCGTCCAAACCCTCCTGCGCCGTCGTGCCCCTGCCGATGTCGTGTATGTAGTTGAAGCGCAGCACGTTGCCCTGGGTCGTCCAGTCGCGTCCGGTGTAGAACGCCCCGGCATCGCCCGTCTCGAGCAACACGTGGTGTACGTCGTTCGATTCCAGAACGGAGTCGTTGCAGTGGAAGAACACTGCGGTGTGCGGGGAGTTGAATATCTCGCAGCCCTTGAGGGCAAGCCCGCAGCCATCCATCTTGACGCCGCCCGCATAAGTGCGCTGGAGAATGCCGAAATCGCGTATGCGGCAGTTCTCGACGATCGTACCGGCGCCCGTCAGCGTCTTGCGGTCGCCGCCTGCGACCGACACTCCGCCGGAACCGCACTCGCAAACCTCGCATCCGGAAATGCGACAGCCGTCCCCCTTCACGTACAGGGCCGTGTTTACCGCACACGAGAATCGGCAATTCTCGAACGTCACTCCGTTCACAAGATGAAACTCGGCAAGATGTCCATAGTTGGCGCTGAATTCAAGACCCTCGAAGCGGATGTTTGCGACGTCTCTCGCCGACACGAGCGATTTCGCCGAGAACGCGATGCGCACATCGGCATCAGCCGACATGACTCCGTCCGGAGGCACGACATAGAGAATTTTCCGTTCGCGGTCCAGCCACCACTCGCCAGGCGAGTCGAGTTCCTCGAAGAGGTTGAACGCCCTGAAGCGGCGCTCCTTGCGTCCCCACGTCCCTTGCATCACACCGAACGGAATCTTGTATCCTGGCTGGAAGCGGACGACGTCATTGGTTCCGTTCTCGGAGCCCCACGACACCGCCGGCGCGGCCCACGTCGCCCAGTCGTGGCAGAAATATCCGGACAGCCACACTTTCCGCGAGAAGTCCCATCTGCCGAGACGCCGGTCCGAAAAGACGAACGCGCCGCCGGTGAAGCCGCCGCCCACCATTGGCTCGCCGCCATCGACCCGCTTTGCGAACTGCAGCCAGCCTTCGTTCGGCCATTGCGCAAGAGTTGCGATTCGCCCATCCATGAACACAACCGGAGGTCTGGGGACATATCCGATGCCGCTTCTTCCCTCGATGCCGAAGGGCGGAATCTCCGCAGGCGCGAACGCCGAAACGTCTGCGGCGTAAACCCTGCCGCGACCTTCCTCGGGCAGGCGCGCAAGGACATTTGGATTCACCACCCTCCTGAACGCAGACACCGGCAGACGCGGCGCGCCGACAATCCTGGCGGTGCCCGGCTTTGCCGCGCGCCACACGACAGGCGCATCTGCGGAAATGCCGCCGTCGGCTTTCTCGAGCACCATACCTCGATGCCTTCCACCCGTTCCGCGGCCGGAATCCGCCGAACCTTGTCGCGCACGGCGACGAGCGAGTCGCCAGGCCCGACGTCTATTCGCACGGGCGCGGCACCGGCTGAAAACGCAACCGCAAACACCGCGACTGAAACCACCGAGGAACCTCTCAATTTTTTCATCTGCCGTTTTCAGGTTTGACTATCGCACAACCATCATGAACCCATGCGGCACGATTTCGATCTCGCCCATGCCTGTCAAATAGTCCGGATGCGTCGATGCGTTCGCAACGCCCGTCACTTTCGCCCCACCGAGCGAAAGTGCCGAGATCTTTACCGTACCGGCGTAATCCAGCGCGAGACGAGAACCTTCGGCGACGGAGATTTTCGCAGCGGCAGGCACACTTGGCAACGACTGCCGGAGGTCATCGACCTTGACAATGGATATGCCGTCGATGAAGTCGGTGCGGTCGCCGGACGCGACATCGCCCATCGCAAGGCCGTGGATTCCGAAGGTCTTTTCGCCCGTTTCGGGCATCTCGAAGAGGAAGGAATACTCCTGGAAGCCGACGACGTACGGCATCGCAAAGCGGAATATCTCGTGCTCCTCGTTGTCGGACAGTTTCACGAAACCGCGCAGCGGCAGACTGCCTTCGCCAGCCGAGCTGGCCCTTGAACGGGCGTGGAATGTGAGCCGGTACAGGCCCTTTGCCGGGAACATCACCGGAATTGTCATGCCGCCGTGTCCCTTCACGCGCAGGGCGTAGTCGCCGTCAAAGCGATCGCACCCGAAATATCTCGCGTTGTCGCTGTCGTATGCGAAAATGTCGCCCGCCCTCCCGTCAAACGTGTCGGGAGCGACAGACCAGTTTCCGGTCGTCCAGAGCGACGATTTTTCGCAGCCGGGATCGGGGAATATGTTGACATACGGCTCCGGAGCCGTGACCGGCACGAATTCAATGTCGTCCACCAGACACGCGGCGTTCGCGACAGTCTGCACCAGCGAGACGCGCACGTTCTCCGCCGCATCGACTTCGATTTCGCCCGGCCAGAGGACGTCTTCCATGATACGCGACGAAGGCGAGACCGAACCTGCGGACGATTCCGTGCCGTCCGCCCGTATCACCGTGGCGGAAAGCGACGGACTTCCGCCGTACGAGGCGTATGAACCCGAACCGAGCGGAGTTTCGATCTGATCGGACTGGAACATGGCCGCCTTGGCGCGCAGACGCCATTTTCCTGAAGGCAGCGAGACGACGGTCCCTTCCGACATTTCCGCCTTGCCGTTCGCGCCGACGAAACCGAGAACGCTCGCGCCGCACAGATAGTCCGCGTGCGGATAGAGCGGAATGTGCCGCGCCCCGCCGTTCTTGTTCGTGACGCACATCGCCATGCCGCCGTTTACGACGGAAACGAATCCGTTCACCGGATCCGTCCCCGCCGAAGCGTCCAGCAGAGAAAGCGTCCAGCCGTCGGATACGATGTTTCGCGAGAAGAACGGCGTGGTCTGGCCGGTCGCCGCGCCGCCCCTGGCAATGTCACTGACTTCGAAATCGCCGCCGGTCACCTTCACTGTGTCCGTGCGTTGCGCGACGGCGACCGCGTTTATGCGCACGTCGTCGAGCAGGATTCCGAACTCGGCGTCGCTTCGGATCGCCTTGAAGCACAGACGCTTCGACGTTCCCGCCTCGTCAGCGCCGACCGTGAAGCGGTAGCGGAACCGCGCAAAGCCTTCCTTAGCGACGTGCGCGCGCCCGATCGTCGCACCGTTGAACTTGATGTCCATGAGCGGCTTGTAGATCGCGTATGTGGCCGGAGTTGCCGTTGTGCCTATCCCGTAGCGGCTGTTGGCGGAGAAAGAAAGCTCGTACGTTCCTGCGCGGGGGATCGTCACGTCGGTCTCGGCGGCCGCGGCGCCGCGCAGCAGGAGCGCCTGTTCGCCGTCCGGCGGCGGATACGCCGCCCATGTGGAATATCCCGTTCCGGCGGATCTGTTCGCCGTGATGAAATGCACCGAATGGCCTCCGATGGCATACCAGCCATTGGACGCGACAGTGCTTGAAGCGTTTATCTTGCCATTGTTGCTCGACCCAGAAACAGTGAACGGCATTTCGAAACTGTGGTTCGGCACATGGACATCGATTTCGCCGACGCCCGTGTCGAATCTGGAGTGTACGCTGTTCGTCTCCGCGCCGCAAAGCACGAGCATGCCGCCTTCGACATTTATTCCCACTACGTCTGCCGCCGCGCCTTTCAGCGCCACCGCGCCCGCGCCTGTCTTGCTGAAGACGCCGGCCGCGCCGCCGGCGCTGCGCGCAACCCTCACGCCAGACGTCGCGTCGCCGCTCCCGTCCGAGTAGGGACGAACCGCCGGCCACCTGTCCGCCGCGTACGTTTCGCCGCCGGACGCCGTCACCGGCGGCATTGCGCCGCCGCGCAGGAGAAGCGAACCGCACTGAAGCGAGAATTCTCCGGTGAAAGGCAGCGACGCTCCCGCTCCGACGACCATCATTCCTTCGCCGGTCTTCGCTACGTCACCCTGCCCCTCAAATGCAAACGGAGCCGTGGTCTCGCCCGAAGCCGCATTCACCTCGACCGACGCCCCTTCCGCAAGGCGCATGGTGCCGGTGCCGCGCGGCATCGGCATCTGCCGCCGCACGGATGTCGTCGGCTTCATCGTTCCAGAAGGGAGATTCCACTTCGCCATGAGATAGCGTTCAACATCGAGCCGCTGCGCCTCGGAGAGCCTGTTCGTGAATAGGACCGCCTCGCATACGAAATCTCCACCCGCGTCGCCTGTCAGCGAGTACGAAGTCCTGTTGCAGAACAGAGTCTCGAACCGCGTCGGCTTCACCAGCATGTCCCCTTCCAGAAGCTGGAAGCCTTTGCGCGGCGGAACGGTGTAGGGATCGATGCGGCGTCCGTCGAGAAACACGCGCGCCTGGTACATGGACGCCGAGAAATTGCCGGAGTAGAAGAAATGGCTCGTCATCGATGACGATTCGACGGGACGGCATCTCTGCGAAACCACGAAACCGTCAAGATCCGCACGATACGTGTCGGCGACCCCGCCTATGGCGGCGGTTGTGAAATTGCCGAGAAGCGGCCCCCAGTGCGAACCGACGCCGTGCACGACGAAAAAGTGGTGGACGCTCTCCACCGCCGTGTTTGAGGAATTCTTCACGAAACGCATGTACTTGCCTGAGAGTCCGCCGAACGACACGCACTTCACGCCATTCGTCACGATGACGGACACATCTGTCGATGTGGCCAGGTTGGAGCCTGACAGATGCTTGGCCTGCGCAGACCAGTTCCCACTGCCTCCGCGGACATCCTGCCATTCGGAAAGGCTGCCTTCCGCAAGGCCTGTCGCGTCGAGCCACAGCGCGGCATCCTGCGCGACAGCCGGCGCGACTGCGGCGGACGGCTCCGCCGCGCCGCCGGTCAGCTTCAGCGAACCGCCCGCCACATCTATGCGGTACGGCGCGGCGTTGTCGATGGAAGAGACGGGAATCTCGAGCGCGCCCGCGCCGGTCTTCATATACGTCGCCTCCGGCGAAAGCTTCAGTGTCCCTTCCAGCGTCACCGTGCCTGACGCCACATTCGTTCCGCCTATCTCGCGGAATCCCACGCCGTCCGCACGGATGCCGGACGCGAACACAGAGGAAAGGAGAGGCACGATTACCTTAAATGCGCGCCCCCCCATTAAAACACGATTTCTCGCAAATTTTACGATATTCATGTATGCAACTCCTTGTTATACGCATGCATTATATCATAATCATCGCGACAAAAGATTCTATTTCACGAAATAAAAACATTCTAAATCGGGAATAGATTATCGGCAGTATACGGCTGAAGTTCACAATCACGCCCTATGGTCGCCTGAGCCTTCGGGGAATCGAATGGGGAGACACCCTTTTCTGACTTCATTTCTTGCAGCCTATTCGCTATCTTCTGCAACTTATCCCTTCCTCGGTTCCTCATGCGGCAGAGGGCGAGGACGCCGTCAGGCCGTAATGCATGGCAACACATGCATCACAACGGTTGGATGAGCAATAGGCGGGATGACTTTCCCAGCTGCGTAAATTAGTGCCAAAACAGGCGTAGGAGAACGTTATCTGCCAAAAAGAGCGTTGTTGGCGGAGAAAATCGAAATGTCAAAAGAGGTGTTTCCCCACATTACTCAAGATTTTTCCGCATTAAATCCTCAAAACACGATAACCGCGAATAATAACCGCTAAACCATCAAAAACTAGCAACGCCACTTATCCCCAAATTTTCCATGCATAAAGCGCAGTGCATGCAGCCAGAATTGTTCCGCACATGGTTTTCTTTTGCATGTTACTTCTCCATGTCGGCGGCGGCGAAATAGCCGAGTGCTATGCGGCCGATGATCTGCTTGCCGAGTTCGCCGGAGTGGACGTAGTCGCGGAATGTCATCTGCCCCGTGATAAGCGGCACTATAAGGCGGATTCCGAATCTCTCCGCGATGTCGCAGAACTCCTCGAAATGCTCCACCATACGTTCATCGACTCCGGCCCTGCCGCACGGCGTGTCCGGGAGCGGCTCTTCGCTGTCGAACATCCTGGTCTCGTACACCTTGTCGAAATTGTCGCCGCTCAGGAAGCATGCGTGGATTGGCTGGAAGTCGGCCCAGTTGGGGAACACTCGAAGAAGCCGCATTCCGTTCTCCGCAAGGACGCGCAAATCCTCTTCCACAGCTTTCGCATCCCATTTGCGCCACATCTCAGTCGCAGCATGGCTCGCCCAATAGTTCACGCCAAGCGTCATCCTGCCGGACGGCAGGAAGTCGTCAGGCGTCTCCGACGCACGGCACTGCAACACAAAGGCCGACAGCGCGGCAACCAGTGCAAACAAGACTGTCTTCATAATTTACCCTCTGGGTGAATTATACCAAATAGACTGCCAGAAGGCCTCGGTTGTCTAGATAACTTTCTGAGGAGATTCAGATGTGCGGCAAGACAATCTCCTTGAATGCCGAATAGGCTTCGTGGGGATTGAACGCGACCC
>CACYNF010000103.1 GCA_902775595.1 uncultured bacterium
CCCACCTCAGGATGCTTCTTGTCGAGCTTGTCGTCCTTCCCGTAGTTGACGCGGTACGAGACTTCCCCCGAGAGCATGACGAGCTGGTCTACGCACGTCTCTACGGAGGAGTGCTTCTCCCACGCCTTCGCGAAGCAGAACGCGTCGAGAAAGCCGCCCGAGCCGTCGTCAATCTGAAGTATCGCCCACTTCTGCCCAGGCGTTCCGTCTGGACGGGGCTTGCCAAGCTTGACGGTGCAGGCGGCGAGTATGCCGACCATCCTCACGTCGAGGTGCTTGAGGGCACGTTCATCCTTGAGGTGCGGGTTCGACTTCTTCTTCCACTTGTCGACCGGCTGAGCCTTTAGGAGCGCGTCAACCTCCTCCGGCTCGGCGAGCTGCGAGGTCTTGAACGTCGCGACCTCCGATATGACGCGGCGGCACGCCTGGAGCGGATGTCCCGAGACATAGACGCCAAGCAGGTCCCGCTCGTTCTTGAGGTCCTCGGCGGGCGCAAACGGCGGAATCTCCGCGAGCTCTTCGTCCGAAACCTTCTCCTCGCCGCCATCGGCCATCAGGTCGAAGAAGTTCGCCTGGGCGCTCGCCTCCTCCTTCACCTTCTGCTGGCATTTCTTCACCGCAAACTCTATGTTGCCGAAGAGCTTCGCGCGGTTCGGCTCGATAGACGAGAACGCGCCCGTCTTCGCGAGGTTCTCGAGGACGCGCTTGTTGCACGCAAGACTCCCCGCGAGGCGCATGCAGAAGTCGAGGAAACCCGTGTACCTGCCGTTCTTCTCGCGCTCCGCGACTATCGCCTCGGCCGCTGCCTCGCCCACGCCCTTTATGCCGGCGAGACCGTAGCGTATGCCGCGCGCGTCTGGCGTCGGCACGAACCTGACGCCCGACTCGTTGACGTCGGGGAGCCTCAGCTCGAGGTCCATCTCCTGCGCCTCGGCGACAAAGCCGGGGAGCTTGTCGAAGTTTCCGATTTCGGAGGAAATCTGGGCGCACATGAACTCGGCGGGGTAGTGCGCCTTCAGGTAGCCCGTCTGGTAGGCGATCCATGCGTAGCATACGGCGTGCGACTTGTTGAACGCATACGACGCGAACGCGCGCCAGTCGTCCCATATCTTGTCGACGAGAGCGCGCGCCTCGGTCTCGTCGGCCCACTTCCCGACGCGGAACTCGGGGTTCGCGAGGCAGCCGTCGACGAACTTGACCTTCAGCGACTCCATCACGTCGAGCTGCTTCTTGCCCATCGCCTTGCGGAGCTTGTCGGACATGCCGCGCGTGAAGCCGCCGAGGAGACGCGAGAGAAGCATCACCTGCTCCTGGTACACCGTGACTCCGTAGGTGTCCTTCAGGTACTTCTCCATCAGGGGGTGGTCGTAGACTATCTCCTCCTCGCCCTTCTTGCGGCGGACGAAGGACGGGATGTACTCCATCGGACCCGGGCGGTAGAGCGCGTTCATCGCGACGAGGTCGGTAAGCCGCTCCGGCTGCAGCGCCATCAGCCACTTCTTCATGCCGTCGGATTCGAACTGGAAAAGCCCCGTCGTCTCGCCGCGCCCGAAGAGCTCGTACGTCTCGACGTCGTCGTCGGGTATCCTGTCGGGATCGAGCATCCCGTCGGCGCCGCGCAGGGACTCGGGGACGCGGGGATTGTCCGGGCCGAGGATCGCGACGCATTCCTTCTCGACCGTCAGCGTCTTGAGGCCGAGGAAGTCCATCTTCAGAAGACCGACCGGCTCCACGAAGTGGCCGTCGTACTGAGTGGTGAGAAGGGACTCGCCCTCGGTCGGCATGACGGGCAGCGTCTCGGTCAGCGGGTCGCGCGAGATGATGACGCCGCAGGCATGGACGCCAGGCTGCCGCATGCCGCCCTCAAGCCGGCGCGCGCGCTCCATGAGAAGATGCACCGTCTCGTCGTCGGAGTTGAACGCGTCGACAAGCCCCTGGGAATAGTCGGCGTTCGGGTTGCCGTTCTTGTCCTTGGTGCTCGTCGCCTTCTTGAAGGTGATCTTCGGGGTCTCCGGCACGAGCGCGGCGAGCTTGTTCGTGTCGGCGAGCGGATAGTCCATCACGCGGCCGACGTCCTTGATTACGCTCTTCGCCGCCATCTGCCCGAACGTCACGATGTGGGCCACGTGGTCAGCGCCGTACTTCTTCGTGACGAACTCGAGCACCTTGCCGCGCCCCGCGTCGTCGAAGTCGACGTCGATATCGGGCATGGAGATGCGGTCGGGGTTCAGGAACCTCTCGAACAGCAGGTCGTACTTGATCGGATCGACGTTCGTGATGCCGAGAGCGTACGCGACGGCCGCGCCTGCAGCCGAACCGCGCCCCGGACCGACCCACACGCCCATCTTCCTGGCGTTGGCGATGTAGTCGTTGACGATGAGGAAGTAGCCCGGGAAGCCCATCGTCTTGATGACCCCGAGCTCGAAGTCGACGCGCTCGACCACCTCGGCCGGCGTAGGGTCTCCCCAGCGCCGCTTCATCCCCTCGTAGACGAGCGACTGCAGGTAGTCGGCCTCGAACTTGATCCTGAGCACCTTGTCGTAGCCGCCGAGCCGCTCGAAGTTCTTCGGCTTGTCCTCGGTGTTGAACTCCGCCCTGAGCGCCGCCTCGTCGAACCTCTTGGCGTACTCCTCCTCGCTGCCGAACTCGGGCGGTATCGGAAACTTCGGCATGATCGGATCGGAGTTGAGCTCGTACTCCTCGATCATGTCCGACACCTCCTGCGTCGCGTCGACGACTTCCGGATGGTCGGCGAAGAGGGCGCGCATCTCCTCCTCGGTCTTGAAGTACTCCTGGCCCGTGTAGATCATCCGCTTCGAGTCGGAAAGCTTCGTGCCCGTCGAAAGCGCAAGCAGGACGTCGTGCGAGTCGTCGTCCTCCTTTTCGAGGAAGTGGACGTCGTTTGTCGCGATGACGCGTATGCCGAGCTTCCTGCCGAGCGCAAGGACGGCATTCGCCACATCGCGCTGGCGGGCGTACAGCTCGTGGAACTCGTCTATCGCCGCGGCGGGTATCTGCTTGCCGTCTCCTTCGCCCTTCCCCGGCGGATGCAGCATGACCTCAAGGGAGTAGTCGTCGCCAAAGAGGTCCTTGTACCATCGGGCGATCTCCTCGGCCTTCTTCGGGTTGTTCCCGCCCTTCACGGACGTGTCGAGGTAGTAGGCGATCTCGCCCGCTATGCACGCCGACGAGCAGTGCAGTCCCTCGTGGTACTTCTCGAGAAGCTCGTGGTCGATTCGCGGATTGTAGTAGTAGCCGTTGATGTGCGCCTCGGAGACAAGACGCACGAGGTTGTGGTAGCCGACGAGGTTCTTCGCGTGCAGGCAGAGGTGGAAACGCTTCTCCTTCTTCTCCTTGTGGAGACGGAAGTATTCGTGGCGTTCCCGGTGGTCATGGTCGACGACGTACGCCTCGACGCCGATGATCGGCTTTACGCCCTGCTTCCTGGCCTCGTCGTAGAACGCCTTCGCCGCGAAGAGATTGCCGTGGTCCGTCACGGCGAGCGAAGTCATGCCAAGCGACTTCGCCCTGGCGACGAGCGGCACGATCCCGCACTGCCCGTCGAGAAGCGAATATGTCGTGTGTAGGTGGAGATGTGTAAAGCCGCCCATCGCCTACTGCCCCGCGACAATCAGGAGCGCGATGCCGGCGAGGAAGAGGACGATCATCCCGAGGTTGAGGAAACCGGCCGACTTGGGCGCGCCCCTGAACTCGCGCCACACGAGGATGCCCCAGAGCGCGGAAACGAGCGTCGCGCCCTGGCCGAGCGCATATGCGATTGCAGGAGAGGCCGCACCCGCGGTGACGAACGAAAGAAGCGTGCCGAGGCTCCAGATCGCGCCTCCGAGCATGCCGACGAGGTGCGTGACGGGCGAGCCGGCGAAATAGCGCCGCGCTCCGTCGAGAATCGGCTCGCCCTGCACCGGACGGCGCATCGCGATCGTGTTCCAGAGGAAGTTGGAGACGAAGATGCCGACGGCAAAGACGAAGAACGCCGTGTATGCCGTCATCTTGCCTTCGGCGGGGGCGGGATTCGCGAAGGCGTTGTCGATCACCTTGTTCACGAGCGGAGAGAACCACATCATGAGGAGGCCGGCAATCGCCGCGAGCGCGAGGCCCTTCTTCGTCGCGGAGGCGTCGGCAGCCTGTCCTGCCGCGCTCTGCTTGACCTTGAACGCCATCGCGTTGCAGGCGATGGAGACGACGATCAGCGCAAGTCCGGCAAGTATGAACGAAAGCGACTTGCCGGCCGGGTTGAACAGATAGTTGAACACCGTTCCGCCGACGAGCGCAAGCCCCACTCCGACCGGGAAGGCCACCGACATCCCCGCGACGGCGATCGACGCCGAGAGAAGGATGTTTGAGAGGTTGAACACGATGCCGGCCGCGAGCGGCCACAGCCATGCGGGGCCGAATGAGGACTTCAGGTTGGCGGCGAAGGCCCAGGGAGAGCCAGAGACGGTGGATCCGAGCGTGAGGCCCGCGAAGAGCGCAAAGAGGACAAGCCCGATCACGTAGTCCCAGTAGAAGAGTTCGAAACGCCAGGTTTTGCCGGCGAGCTTCTGGGTGTTGCCCCAGCTGCCCCAGCAGAACATGCATACGACGCAGAGTGCGACGGCCAGAGTGTAGTTGCTGCAGTAGTACATGGTGGTGTGTTGTGTTTGTGGTTTGTGGTTAGCTGATTTCCCTGCGGTAGGGGACTGAGGACTGCGCGCCGGGGCGCGTCACCGAAATCGCCGAGGCCTTCTGCGCGAACGCGATGGCGTCCGCACAGCTCTTCCCCTCGGCGAGCGCGACAGCGAACGCGCCGTTGAACGTGTCACCGGCAGCCACGCAGTCGACGGCCTTCACCTTGCGGCACGGATAGACCCTGCGGCAGTCGCCGCAGTAGGCGCCCTTCGACCCCATCGTGATGACGACATGCCCGACTCCGCGCCTTGCGAGAACCCCGGCGGCCTTCGCCGCGCTCGCCGCATCGACGACCTTTACGCCGGTAAGCAGCTCCGCCTCGGTTTCGTTGGGAGTGATCCAGTCGACGAGCGGATAGAGCGACTTCGGGAGCTTCCTCGCCGGAGCGGGGTTGAGAATCACCGCAACGCCGGCGTCGTGCGCGACCTTCGCCGCCCATGCCACCGTCTCGAGCGGAGTCTCAAGCTGCATGACGAGCGCCGCCGCGCCCTCGATGTCCTTCCTGAACGGAGCGACGTCGCGGGGCGAAAGCGTGCCGTTCGCGCCGAGCGCGACGGAAATGACGTTCTGGCCCCTTGCGTCAACGAGTATGAGCGCGGTGCCTGACGGCTCCTTTTTGTCCACTACGAGACGCGGCGCGATGCCGTCTCTCTTCAGCCGCGCCGCAGTGTCGCGCCCGAAGAGATCGTCTCCGACCTTGGCGATGAAGACGCATGCTCCCTTCTTCGCGGAAAGACGTGCGACGGCAACCGCCTGGTTTGCGCCCTTTCCGCCTGGATTCATAAGAAAATGCCCGCCGCTCACCGTCTCGCCCGGCACGGGAATCTTCTTCCCCGTCACGACCATGTCGGTGTTGGTGGATCCCAATACGACGATCTTCTTCATGTTGACCTCGCTAAATCACTGTCTTTCCGTGGGAAGGCCCCACTCTTCAAGCTTCGACGCCATCCAGTCGAAGGCGGCCTCGTGCATCACGCGCGACTTCGCGTTGGGAATGACCGGCCCGCACGCGACGCGGATGTCGCGCGTCGGGTCGAAAGTGCCGAAGTCCTTGAAGACCCTGCGGAACAGCCCCTTCTCGCGCGTCAGCTGGCAGCGCGTGTCGACGACGATCGGAACGACTGGGCAGCCAGCCTTTTCCGCAAGCTTCGCGCCGATCGAGGAATAGACCTTGCGGCTGAAGACCGTCTGGCGCGTTCCCTGCGGGAAGATGAGGAAGCTGTCGCCGCCCTTGATGCGCTCAGTACCCGTGTTGAGGACCGCCATGAGGTCCTCGCGCGGCGACTTGCGCCCGATGGGGACCATCCGCATGTGCTCGGCGGCCTTCGTGAGAAAAGGCAGATGGGCGAGCGACGCCTTCGCCACGTAGCTGAACGGCCCGAACGCCAGCAGCACCGGCATGAGAAGGATAGTCTCCGTCGTCGACATGTGGTTGCAGAGATAGACGACCGGACCTTCGTGCTTCATCCTGGCGTCAAACCCCTCGATCATGACGCTGAGCCCGAGCTTTTCCGCGGTCGTGACGGCCGAGAAGCACGCCCTTGCCCACTTCTCCGTCGTGAGGAGGCCGAACGGCTCGGTCAGGGCGCAGTAGGGAAACACCTTGGTTATGCCAAGCGTATAGCGAATCGTGTTCCACGCCGACTGGCGAACGCGTCCGGCGCGTCGCTCCGGAGGCGTCGAATACGACCCCGTCGCGCGGAGGGAGGCGTAGAACTGCTCAATTTTCGTCTTCTGCATTTTCGTCCTGACGGGCGGCCTCGCGCTCTGCACGGGCGCGCTCCACCGCCTCGCGCTGGGCCTTAAGTTCATCCTTGAGAAGCTGAAGCTCGCGGCGCTGCTCTTCGCGTTCTGCCTGGCGCTGGGCCTCGCGCTCCTTCTCCTTCTCTGCGGCCTCGGCCTGGCGCTTCGCCTCGAGCTCCTTCTCCTTGGCGGCCTCCTCAGCCCGCGCCTGTTCCCTCAGGGCGCGGCGTTCCCTGAGCGACGCGCCCGGCATCCCCGCGCGCGGCTCGGCGCCGCCGGACAAGGGGCGTTTGACGCCGCCGCCGAGAAGCCCCGCACGGCGGTTGGCGGCGATCGAACTGGCCGCCATCGCCCCCGCACGCGATGTCGAGCCGCCGCCCTTAGCCGAATTCGCGCCCAGATCAAGCTCCACCTCGATGTCGCCTTTCGCGATCTTCATCGTCGCCTTGACGGGGTCGGCTTCGAGAACCTTCCATCCGTTGCGCACCTCACCCACCTTGAGGTAGTAGTGGATGGGCATTTTGCTGTCGGAATTGTCGGTGAACCCGACGGCCACGTCACCCGACGGCGTCACGTTTATGGCGCTGAAATGAATCGAGCTCTTCACCGCCTCCTGCTCGCGGGTCAGCTCCTTCTCCTCGCTGGAGCCCTTCTGCACAAGGCCCGGCGGAACCGTGGGATCGAAGTTCGGCGGAGGCTGCCCGAACATCTGCCGGTCAATGATGGACTGGTACCGTTCGACAGGCTGCCGCTCGGCCGACGCCGCAAGGCATGCACATGCCGCGACGACGAGGAGCGCCGGTCTGAACTCGATGCGCCCGGTCATTTACTTGCCGCTGTAAATTGTCAGGAGGCAGGAGATGGCGAGGTGGTCGCTCAGGCGGTCCGCGTCGAGGAACCTGACCTCGGAGATGCCGATGCCCTTGAGAAGCACGTTGTCAAGCGGCTGGATCGGGCTATCCACGGGATAGGTGCCGGTGCCGAAGCAGTTGGCCAGCTCGTAGCCCGCCTTTTCGAACACCTTGTACTCCTCGGGAGCGGGGAAGCACCTCTTGCCGGGGATGCGCACACCCACGCGGAAATCGCCCGCGATGACGACGTACGGCTCGTCCTTGAAGTCTTCGATGAGCTTCTTCATCTGATCCTCGCGGTCCTTGCGATGGCCGGAAAGGTACGTGTTGCTGTCGAGATGCGTCTGGACGAACCACACGGGAACGCCTGACACGCTGAGCTTAACCGCCTTGTAGTACGTATCCTCGAAGTGGCGTTCGAAGAACACCTCCCTGTCGTCGATCTTCGTGACCTTGCCGGGCCTGAAGAAGATGGCGTTGCAGACATCGCCCTTGGCTGGGCCAGCCGCCTTCTCGTATCCCCTGAAGATGGCCGTGGCCGACTTCATCGACCCGTTGGTGGTGAAGTTCTCGTCGTATTCCGAGATTCCGACAACATCGGCGTCAACGGAGGAGATGAACTTGGCATACTTCTCCGCCATGGCCCTCCCCTCCGAATCGGGGATTGACGCGACGGAATACGTACCGTCGCTGAAGTGGCTGACGCTCCAGTGCAGGAAGCGAATCTGCGCACGTTCGACCTGTTTTGTCGCACACCCAGCCGCCACGCAAGCGACGGCAACCGCGAAGATAATGTTTCTCATGGCCGTAATTATACAATATTTTTCACAGGCTCGCAAGAAGACCACCGCAGAGAAGAAGATGCCTCTCGCGGTCTGAAAGCGACGCCTTTACACGGAAGGCGCCTTTCGGGCCCTTTACCTCAAGGCATCCGTCGCCTTCGACGGCAGCGCGGATGCCCTTGAACTCCAGCCTGTCGCCCGCGGCGACTCTGTCGTAGTCCTTCGGGTTCTCGAAGAGGAACGGCACTATGCCGAAGTTGACGAGGTTCGCACGGTGTATGCGCTCGATGGACTTCGCGATCACCGCCTTGACGCCGAGATACATGGGGCAGAGCGCCGCATGCTCGCGCGAGGAGCCCTGTCCATAGCTCTCGCCCGCGACTATCACGTTCGCAAGCCCCTTCTCCTTGTTCGCCATGCAGTTGTCGTGGAACTTGGGGTCGCACGGCTCGAAGACGAACTTCGCGTACTGAGGTATGTTCGAGCGGAACTTGAGGCGCGCGCCCGCAGGCATGATGTGGTCGGTCGTGATCTTGTCTCCGACCTTGATGGCGCAGGCGCCATTGAGGTCCTTGGCAAGGGGCACGCCCTTCGGGACGGGCGCGATGTTGGGTCCACGCACGATCTCCGCGCCCTTCACGCCCTTTCCGGAGGTCGCGCGGTAGAGGAACATGGAGTCGTCAATCGGGAACTTCTTCGGGGACGGAACGGCCGCGACCGGGTTCTTCGTCGGAAGCTCGACCTTCCCCGTGAGCGCGGAGGCGGCGGCCGTCTCGGGCGAGACGAGGTAGACCTGCGCGGACTTCGTTCCGCTGCGGCCCTCGAAGTTGCGGTTGTTCGTCCTGAGCGACACGGCGCCGGTCCGAGGGCTCATGTGCGCGCCGATGCAGAACCCGCACGCATTCTCGAGCATGCGGCATCCCGCCGCGTGGAGGATCGCGAGAGAGCCGTCCTTCGCGAGCATGTTGATGACCTGCCGCGAGCCGCACGCGATACCGACCTCGACGTCGTCAGCGACATGCCTGCCCTTGAGGTAGAGCGCGACCGTGCGGATGTCGCGGTATGAGGAGTTCGTGCACGAGCCGATCATGATCTGGTTGACCTTGAGGCCCTTCCTGGACTTCACGGTCACGACGTTGCCCGGGCTGTGCGGCGCCGCCATCATCGGCTCCACCTTGGAGAGATCGACGACAAACTCGTCGTCGTACTTCGCGCCCTTGTCGGCGACGATCTTGACGAAGTCCTTCGCGCGCCCCTGCGCGGCAAGGAACTGCTTCGTCACCGCGTCTGACGGGAACACGCTCGTCGTCACGCCGAGCTCCGCGCCCATGTTGGTGATTGTCGCGCGCGAGGGGACGTCCAGGGTCGCGACGCCCGGGCCGGTGTACTCGAAGATCCAGCCGACGTTGCCCTTCGTGCCGTACTTCTCGAGCACCTTGAGGATCACGTCCTTGGCCGAGACGCCCTTCCTGAGCTTCCCCTTGAGGACGATTGCGCGCACCTTGGGGGTCGGGATGTGGAAAGCGCCGCCGGCCATCGCAACGGCGATGTCTATCCCGCCGGCGCCGATAGCGATCTGGCCGATGCCGCCGCCGGTCGGGGTGTGGGAGTCGCTGCCGAGGAGGGTCGTGCCGGGCTTCCCGAAGCGCTCGAGGTGGAGCTGATGGCAGATGCCGTTGCCGCACTTCGAGTAGACGATGCCGTACTTCTTCGCGATCGACTGCAGGAAATC
>CACYNF010000104.1:0-9785 GCA_902775595.1 uncultured bacterium
TTGACGGCGAGCTCTTCCTTGATGCCGGTCTGATCGCCTGTCACGCGCACGCCTCCCGGCGCGCCGAAGGCGATGCCCTGCGCCGCGACCAGCGGAAGGTTGATCTTCGCGCAGTTGTTCGTGGCCACGATCGAATGGACATAGCCCGGGGCGGCGAACACAATTCGACCATTCTTGTCGCCGCCTTCCACGCCGACGATTGAGTTGCCGTCCCACAGATACAGCGCACCCGACGTGATCGTCAGCGTCCGGCCGGCGCCCAGGAACTGATCCTTGTTGTTGGTGCTTCCAACCGACAGAGAATTCACCGTCTGGTCCTCGGCCAACGAGAGGGAGGCGCTGTGCACAAGCGCATCGCTGCCCGGTGTAGCATCCTTAAGTTTAACGCCATCCGTCCGCGCCTTGGTGTAGAGGAATCCGTTTTCATCAACACGCGCGGGCAGAAGCCCTTTCTTCCGGGCGATGATCGACATCCACGGGATGACGCCGTTGGTCGCCAGGTTCGCGGCACTCTCGAATTTCGCCTGCACCTTGGCGCCCGTCTCGTCGGCGGCTGCTTCCGCACCCCAGAACGCAGTCGAATAGACATACGCCTGCGCCCGGTTCTGGTGATTGACCGCCACGATGTCAACGAGGTTCGTCGCGCCATGCGTGTCGGTCGAGCCGGCACCCCAGAAATGAAGTTTGCTCAAACCGTATCCGAACGTGAGCCGATCCACGCGCGTCGTGAGGACATCCGACCCCCAATCCTTGCTCCGGTGGTACTCCGGCCAAATGCCGAGCAGACCGGAGTTCAGAATGACATGGCCGACGCTGCGGATCCTGTCTGTGTAGAAATCGAGCCCTGTGCCGGAATCGTAGTTGTTCGACCCGCTGCCGATCTTGATGCCGCCGGAGCCTCCATTCTGGAAGCGGTAGGCCTGGTAGTCTCCCCAGTTCGATTCGATGGAGAAGGCGCCGTCAGACGTCACCGTGCGCCCTTCCGCCGTCGCCTTCCTGAAATCAAGACCGGCACCGACGGGCGAATTGCCAATGCTGAACGCGCGTTTGCCGCCGGATTCCCACGTGCCGGAGAAGATAGCGTCGCCTTCGGAGTCAACACGCACGTTCATATCGGAATCGTTGCGGATTGTCCCCGTCCCTCCGAGCGCATAGCCGGCGTAGAATTCCACGCCGGAATCCTCACCGTTGGATCCGTTATGGCCAGGCTTTCCGTTGACGAAAGTCAGCCGCTTCCCCGCGGGAAGGGAAATCAATCCTTGCTGAAAGAGGAAATGCGCAACGGTCGAGCCGGAACCGTCTTCCACATAGCCAAGGTCGGCAAGAAGCCCGCTTGAAAGGTCAAGAGACAGGTTTTTGCCGCCGTTGTCAACGAAACGCACCCACGTGTTGTGGGCGGTGGCGGCGTTGCCGGAAACCGCCAGAAGCGGCGTCCCCCCATCCGTTCGGGAGAATGCCAGCGTGGCATTGTCGGCCGCGCCGGGACGCAGCCGGATGTTCAAGTTGCCCGGCTTGAACGAACCAAAGAAGAGTTGCCCGATGGTGATCTCGCCGTCGAATGTCAAATAGTAACCGGAGTAATTGTTCTTGGCGTTGTCGGCGGTGACGTTGATAGAAACGGGAATCATGGCGACGTCGTCGGCCGCAGTTGGGCACCCGCCGCCTCCGTCAACGCATAGCCAGCTGTTTTCGTCGGACCAGTTCAGCGTGATACTTTGATTGTTCGAGAGAACCGTAGCCGTATCCATGCTCGCGACGAACACACGACCGGAGCCGCCGACAGCCGGCCTCACGATGATGCCGCCAACATTGGAGCTCCCATCGATGACGCCGGTGAAGCCGGGCTCGAGCGCGGTCACCGTGTTGCCGCTGATGGACGCGACGCGCGGATTGTTGATCGTGTACTCGCCCTCGGGCAGGACAACCGTGTCGCCGACTGCGCAGACGACGGCGTTCGTGCTCCACCCGCAGATGGCGGAGAAGTCGGACACTGATATCTCCGCTGCGCGAAGCGGCATCGCCGCGAGCAACAGCGCGGCGGCAATTGCTAACTCGCCGAAAACTCCTTTAATCTTAGCGAACATATAAAACCTATCCTTTCTTTTATCGCCAAAAATGGCTACAGACGGCAACTGTCTCCACTATTACATGAGTTATTATACCAAAAATACCTTACTTTTCTGAAATAAAAACATTATATTTTTGCTCACAGGGAAAAAGGACTCGCGTTCCCCGTAAAGTCATCTACAGCGGCGAAAGTATCAGGACTTCAACTGGTCAGCGCGTAATGCGCCATTTCCAGACGTATGTCGTGCCGTCCGAAACCTTGCCGCCCCACTGAAGCCCGCCCTTCGGACAGAGCTGGAAGTTCGCATAGTCGTTCTTCCATTCGCGAAGGTCGGTGAAGCTACCGGTCTGCGCATCGACAAGCTCAATCTTCCATTCGCCGTTAGACAGCGACGTGAACGGGATTCCGATACGGCAGGTCTCCTTGTTGTACTCGGCCGGATAGTCTACTGTGCGCACCTCTCCCTTCGTGTCCACGAGCTCAAGCCGGCGACCGGCGCAGAACGCAATCGGGAAACTCAGGGTTGCACAGGCGACGAAGCCCTTCCACTTCACGCCTTCGCGCACGCATACCTCGCCCTCGAACTCGATCGAGTCCTTGGTCACGGTGTAGACGACCTTCTCGGAATAGTCGTCGCTCTTCGAGCCGAGCGGGCATACGCGAGTGCAGACAATTCGGTCCGGCGTGCTCTCGAAGGTCGCCTTCGGCGCATTGTCATTCTTCGACTCGATCGATTTGCAGCATTCGTAGCCGATGCTGAAGCCCTTTCTGCCGGCATACTCGACCTTGCGGAAGCTGCCGTTCGGCGCGAACTCGACGGAAAAGCCGTCCGAGTCAAAAACGCATTCGCGCTTCTCCGTCGGCGGCATGACGAACTTCACCGCCTTGTTGACATCCTTGTCGTCGCAGACGGACATGAGGCAGGCCTGCGGGACCCAGGGATGGAACCATTCCCAGTTGTAGACGATGCGGTTTAGGCCCTTCTTGACCGCAATGCGGTGCTGCCCGCCCTTCGCCTCGACATGTGTGCCGTTGATCCAGAACGACGTCTTCTCCCACTTGGCGCGGTTCAGGATGAGATCCTTCTCGCCCGCCGCGTCGCATTCGAAGTCGACCGCAACGAGGAACGCGGGGCGGTCGGCAGGCTGCGCCTTCGCCATCGCGGCCTTGAACTCGGCGCTGTTCGAAGAGTCCCACGGGATATACGCCGCGGCGGAAAAGCCGCACCGCTTCTTGTCCGCCATAGACCGCCAGAACTGGTGGATTCCGTCGCCGATGTTGGGAAGCGTGACGCCTGGGCGAGACAGAGCCGCCATCTTTTCGTCGGGGAAGTCTTCGAGTTTGATCGGTCCCAAGACAAGCGCGGCATCGCGCGGCGTACCGCCGAACTTCTTCCGCGAACCCGAAACGGTCTCGGTCGCATATAGGCGTCCGCGCAAACCGTCCTTCACAAAGTCGACGCCGACAACATATAGTCTGTCGCCCTCGCGGTATTCGGCGATCTCGTTTGCCGCGCCGAGCGAGACCGTCTTTTTCGCCTCAGACGCGAGAATGCGCCCGTTCGCCCACAGCGGCGCGGGGTTGACGACGACGGCGATGACTTCTGCGTCGCCCGTGAACTCATACGAAAGCTCGCCCTTCGCCTCGTCCACCTTCACCGTCAGCGAGAGGCCGGGGAACTCGGCGGACGCGCCGTTCTCCATGCGGTCGATTTTCGTGGGCAGCGCGGGCAGCGCGGCATATCCGCCGCGCGACGACACCTTGACCGGCTTGGCGTCTCCGAAGGTGTATGTGAGCGGCTGCACTTCGCCGAGGAACGCGGGGTCGTGCCGAAGGACTTCGAACGTCGCGACCTTCCCTTTCACGCCGAGCTTCTTCGCCTTCGCATGCCAGAACTCGTAGCGGTATGCGCCGTAGTGCGCATCGTCTGTGATCCACCAGTCGTCCTTGTGCGCGGCAATCGTTTCATTGAGCCACTTCTCCTGCGTTATGAGACCTTCCGGCTTGCACCACGAGTGGATGCCGAAAGTGACCTTCGGGTAGTTGGGGTCCTTCGCGACGTTCTCAACCGAATTTGAAAGCCCTTTGTAGAACGTCTTGTCCGTCGGCTGGTTGTCGTTGCCGCTGAACGTATGCCCTGGCATCCATTCCGAGGCCGGCTGTTCAGTCGCCGCAAGCGGCCAGTCGGACGAAACGAAGATTCCGTTGTCGACGAGTATCTTCGCCAGCATCGCGGCGCGGCGCGGCTCAAGCGAGCATTCCCAGTTGTACGGGATTACGAACGAGGTGTTGGGCATATCCGAAAAGCACTCAATGCGCAGCTTGTTCTCGACCACTTCGTAGAACATGACGTTGACACCGGACTCCATAAGAAACGGATGGCTCTCCGAGTGGTTGCCGAAACGCGCGCCGAGCGCCTTCAACTTCGAAAGCGCGTCCTTGAGAAAACCCCGGTCGCCGTTGAGGAAGAACATCGGCGTCATTCCGACGCGCTTGAACATCTCCGCGCGCGGCACGTGCTGCCAGTTGGAGTCGTCCCAGCGAGAGGTGAATGCGAGCTTGCGCCCCTCCGGAAGCGGTGCGACGGCGATCTGCGCCTCTTCCGCCTCGGCGGCGCTCGCGAACTCCGCCGTCACGATTTCGGCGCGTGTAGCCGAAAGGCCCGCGGCAAATGTGTCGGCGGCAAGAAAAGCTACGAATGCAGCAGGGATCAGTCTCTTCATTTCTTCATTCCCTTCAACATCGTGTATAACTCCAGTTGGAAAAGCCAGACATCAAAACCCACCTCAGAAAAGGCAGTCACCACTCCACGATGGCGAACGAGTTGGGCTGCATGCGAATGATGCCGGCGCCGTCTGACCACAGATCAAGCGGAACTTCCGTATAGGTGCGCACAGAATCAGTCAGATGGCAGCGTGCCTTCGCGAGCGAGACGCCCGGCACCACGACCTTCACCTCGGCCGTGTCGGTGACGTTGTTGTCCTCGGAGTAGCGAACGACGAAAATCGCGCCCGAACCGTCGGCGCCCTTCGCCGCAACTGCACGGAAGCTCCCGGCCGGCCGGCCGTTCTCGCTCTTGAACACAGTTCCCGTGTTCGCGTCGGAAAACTCGCCGCGGCCTTCCTTCACCGTGCACGCGACCTGCGTCCCGCGGTCGACAAGCTTGGACCAGGCGTAGAACGGATAGTATCCCTTCATCGGCTGATAGGTCGGCTTGGCGAACATGTTGTTCATGGTCGTGCTGATCCGCGCATCGTAGAACATCAGCATGTCGACGGGCTTCGACTGGCAGTCGACCATCGTGCCGGCGATGAACGCGGCGCCCTTCTGCGCGAACATGCCAGACTCCACCTCGAGGGAATACTGGAAGTCGTCAGTCCATCCCTTCACGTAGTTCCATTCGTTGAGGATGGACTCTGCCTTGGCAAAGCCCGCGTCGTCCATAATCTTCCTGGCCCGGACCGCGCAGTCGGCGATCTGGCGCGGCTCCGTCGCATAGACGTGCCAGGAGAAAAAGTCGAGCGGCACGTCGTGGTCGCGGCAGTAGCCGAGGAAACGCCGGCCCCAGTCGAAGTTCCCGCAGATGGCAGGTCCACCGATCTTGAGCTCGGGGAACTTCCCCTTCAGGTGTTTCGCCGTCGTCTCGAAGAGCTGGAAGAAGTTCGTGACGGTTCCGCCCCAGCAGCGCGGATTCTTCGGGAGCCCGACGTCCGATGGATCGAGATCGGGCTCGTTCCAGATTTCCCAATAGACGATGTTGAACTGGTTCGACCATGCGATGTTCACGGTCGTGTATGCATTGTCCGTCCCCCAGCCCCAGCCTTCGTTGTAGTGGCGAACCACGTGTTCGCAGATGCGCGCCCACTTCGCGTAGTCCTTCGGCGGCAGCACGCCGTACTTCTTAGGCCCGTGCTCAATCGTCTGCCCGAGGCGGAAGAAAACCTCCGTGCCTGCGCGGCGGATGTTGTCGAGGTAGTGGTCGGTGAAGACGAAGTCGTAGTTCCTGGGGTCGTTCTCGTCGGCGTCGAAGTCGGGGAAGATGGCGGAGATGTCGCACGTATGCGCACCGCCCGAGACGCAGTTGATCGAGTCGTGGGTGCGCGCAAACGGTATGCGCGCCGCCTTGTAGTCCTCGAAGTTCCCGTTCTTCTGGTCGCCGCCCGGCTTCTTCACGGACGGCCCGTTGTTGACCGCGTGCATCGGCTTGACAGGGCCTTCCTCCTTGGAGAGATCGACAGACACGAGCGCTGTCGCGGCGGGCTGCGCCGCATAGAGCGAAAATGCCGCGAGCCCCGCCGCGAATCCTGCCATTATGGTTTTCGTCATGTCACCTTGCTCCCGTAGCTTATTCCCCGCATGCTTTCGTACCGGTGCTCGGCGCTTCAATCGCGCGGCGGATCACTTCGTCGTGCGCCTTCTTGAGAACCTTGGGGTCGTACTTGAGCACCTTGCGGTCGTATGTGAGAAGTCCGTTGATCTCGACCTCCACATCGGTCGTCTGCGTGTAGACACTGCCGCCAAGCCCGCATTCAGCGAGCTGGCCGAGCTTGTCCATAAGTCCGAGATATGTCTTCTCCAGCCCCTCGCGCGTCTTCGTATCGTCTACGCCGCCATACCCCCAGCTGCCATTGGCCTCTTTCCAGAGATGGCCCTCGACTGGATGGCCGAGCCCGCCGAACTCGCCGAGGAAGGAGATGCGTCTGTCGTTGACGGCGAACATCGTCGGACCGCGGTAGAGATGCATGTCGACGGTGTCCGCTGCCTCGCAGACTCCGTCGGGCTTATGCTGCGTTAGGACGCGGTCGTTCCACCCCCAGCCCTTTGGCAGAAGGTGTCCGCCCTCCCAGTCCCAGCATCCGCTCGGGCCGTTCACGAGGCGAGTCGGATCGTGGCGCTTCGCGAAGTCGAGCATGGAGTGCGTGAGAAATTCACCGGGCTGGGTCCATCCCTCGTTGTACGGATTCCACATCACAATCGACGCGAACGGCTGCAGATCGTCCATCATCTCCTTCATCTCCTGACGCTGGAGTCCGTAGCGCTTGACGGTCTCCGCCTTCATTGGGTCTCTCCATTCGCCGGTTCCGCTGGGCAGGTCCTGTATGACGAGAATCCCGAGCCGGTCGCACATCGCGTAGTACTGCTGCGGCTCGACCTTGATGTGCTTGCGGAGCATGTTGAAGCCGCAGTCCTTAAGCACCTTGACGTCGTACTCCATCGCCTCTTCGCTCGGCGGCGTGAGCAGGCCGTCGGGCCACCATCCCTGGTCGAGCGTGCCAATCATGAAGTACGGCTTGTTGTTGAGGAAGAAGCGCATGTGGCCGCGCCCATCCTTGCGCTTCTCGATCTTGCGCATTCCGAAATAGCCATTCACGACGTCCTTCCCGTACTTCGCCGTGAAGTGGTAGAGCTTCGGGTTCTCCGGCGACCAGCACTCGAAGTCCTTCGGCATGTCCGTGGTCACCTCCACTTCGCCCGCGCCCTCCACCTTGTCGAACTCGAAGCGCACCGTCCCCTTGTCGATGTCGGTGAAGACCTTGTACGACTTTATGTAGTTCTCCGGCACCGTCTCCATCCATACCGTCTGCCAGATGCCCGAGACGCGCGTGTAGAAGCAGCCCGACGGATTGAAGCTCTGCTTGCCGCGCGAGTTGACGAAGTCCTCGGTCGGGTCCCACACGCATACCGTGAGCTCATTTCCGCCCTTCTTCACGTAGTCCGTGATGTCTACGGTGAACGGATTCTGCCCGCCCTCGTGCGGAACGTCCGTCACCTCGTCGTGCCCGATGAAGACCATAGTGCGGAAGTCGACGCCGCCGAAGTGGAGGAGAATCCTCTCTCCCGGCTTCGGGTCGCACTCTATCGTGCGGGTATACCAGAGAAACTCGTCGGGTCTGAGAAGCCGCCCAACGCCAGAGAGAGCGCTTTCTATCGGAAACGGAACGAGTATCTTTCCGTCCCACTTCTCCGGGCGTCCGGGCGTATTCGTCACGCTCGTGACGGCGTAGTCCCATTCGCCGTTCAGGTTAGTCCAATTCGCGCGCACCATCTGCGGACGAGGATAGCCGCGCCATGCGTTCCCGGGCGTGACCTTCTCGCCCCACGTCGTCATCATCGGAGCCGCCTGCGCCAAGGCAGCAAGAAGCGCCGAACAAAACATAATATTCGTCTTCTTCATATCCGTTCTCCTTTATTCTGGCTTCCCGCCGGCATCTTCCGGCATCAGCGTGTTACGTTTACTTTCGTTTATGTAGTCACTCCATGAAAGCCACCTCGTTACCTGACGATGATGTACAACCCCGAATCTGGCTCCAGCGTGACGAGCGGGCGCATCGAAAGATCCGTGACATTCACGTCGATGTATTCGCGCTTCCATGTCGAGGCGCCGGATTTGTTCGGATTGCGCCCGTTTATCACCCCGCCCTCGGCGTAGGCGAGCCACTCGTCCTTGTACTTCTTCCTGATGTACGTTACCACCTTCTGATTGACTTTTATCTTGTCAGGACGACCTGGCTCGTTGAATATTCCCTCTACGTTCGTTGGCGGTGGCCCGTTGAATGTGACCGACTTAATGTTGTAGAGCGTACGCAGGCAACTGATCGACATCATCGTCAACCCCTCGTCGAACACGAGATTGGTGATGTTAGCACACCCATGGAACGGGCGGCCCCCCAACTGCGATATGCCCCCGCAGTAAAAGACGCCGTTTGTGCCAACAAGCTTCGGATTGTCGTGAAACGCCATTTCACCATTGATTACGCAACCCGACATCGCTACATCGAAGACGATATTCGTGAGATGGGGACAATCAGAAACAGGTCCAGACTGGTATCCGCCGCTTATTTGTTTCAGTCCAGGACCGAACGTCGCAGAGGTTATGTTCATGCGCTTGAATGACCGTCCATTGAGTGCTTCAAGACTAATGGCTTTAAGATCGCCACCCGCCGAGCAGCCATAGAAAGCACCTTCGCCCACCATCGCGATGCTGTCGGGAAGGAACGGCGTTATGCTCGTCACGTTAGTGGTCCATGCAAATGCGTAATTGCCAATTGAACTCAACCGCTCCGCCGGGAATACAATCTCGCTTATCGCAAGACCGCAGTCCGCCGGTGCGACCGTAGAGCCGCTGCCGACGCACATCGACGGATTGAGCGCCGCGAAGAACATCGTTTCGCCAGCTGTATCGGTAAGACTGGCGGAAAAGTCAAGCGGCGACGGCGACGGAGGATAGGTGACGCATGTGCCGACCGTGAGCGCCTTGGCCACGTTGGAAGCGTGAAACGACCACCCGTACAATGTGTTGGTGACGATTTCGGCAGATTCATCGTAGATCCACGTGCCGAGTTCCTCGCCTCCGGATGATGTCGACTTGTAAATTAGATGTATGCCGTGGCTATGCGCCTTCTCCACATAGTTCGTGCTCCAATACGAGTCGACGTCGTTTATGGCGCCATCCACGCAGTAGACTGCCCATTCATCCTTGTACTCCTCAGGAACGACGACATAGAGGTTCGACAGGTGATCGTTGTTAAATGCCTTGTAGAAGTTTGCAGCCGTGGGCACTCCGCCATCGAACTCAACCAGTTTCGTGCTGTACATTGAATGCATCAGGTGCTCGTGCAAAAAAGTGGAATTTGAAGACAAGAGTAGTTTTGCGACATTTCCCGGAGTTCCATTAGCGGCGTAGAACGGCCTGGTGTCGATCGACTTGAACCCGCGG